>CAMWVV010000045.1 GCA_947177755.1 uncultured Ruminococcus sp.
CTATTATAATACTGACTTCAAATCTCGGCTCTCCGTATATTCTTGAGGGTATTAACGAGAACGGTGAAATTTCCGAAGATGCACGTGAAAATGTGGAAAATCTTCTTAAAACAAAATTCCGTCCCGAGTTTCTTAACCGTCTTGACGAGATAATTTTCTATAAGCCTCTTGCAAAGACCGAAATCATGGGCATTGTTGACCTCATGCTTGCTGATTTACAGAAACGTCTTGATGACAAGCATATTAAAATAAATGTAAGCGATGAAGCGAAGAATTATATAATTGACTGTGGTTATGATATTAATTTTGGTGCAAGACCGCTGAGAAGATTTATTCAGAGAAATATAGAAACTCTTGCAGCAAGGAAAATAATCGGTGAAAATCTTTCTGCCGGTGATACTATTAACATAATATTTAAAAACGGGGAATTATCCGCAGAATAAAGCATATTATAATATACTCGGCATTCGGTGAGTGTCGGGTATATTTTTTTCTGAAAATATACCGAAAAGCCTGTTTGTATAGATGATTTGAATAAAAAATTGTCAGTATATAGCCAAATATCAGACGTTTTGCGGTTTTTTTTTCAATTACTTGACAAATCGTGGCAAAGGGTATATAATTCAAATTGTAAAATTTTATTTATGGAGGATACAGAAATGACAAAAACTGGATTAATCAGTGCGATTGCTGAAAAGACAGGTTCTACAAAGAAGAACGCTGAAATTGCTGTAAACACAATTTTCTCTACAATTACGGATGAGCTTGCAAAGGGAGAAAAGGTTTCAATCGTAGGATTCGGTACATTTGAAGTGCGTGACCGCAAGGAAAAGCAGGTTATCAATCCTCAGACAAAACAGATGATGACCGCTCCGGCTTCAAAGGCTGCTGCTTTCAAGGCAGGTCAGGCTCTCAAGAACGCTGTGAACAAGTAAACTTTTTGAAGGAGGCAATTATGGCAAGACCAAGAAAGAATGCGGCTGCAAAGCCTGCTGCTAAAACAAGCAGGGCAAAGAAGACACAGGAAGAAAAAGCTGAAGAAGTGAAGGTTGAAGTTGCTGTAGAAACTTCTGCTGATACTGCTGAAGTTGAAGAAACCGTTGTTGAAGTTCCTGCCGAAACGAAAAAAACAACTGCAAAGAAAACTTCAACAAGAAAGACAACTGCAAAGAAAAATGCTGAAGTTAATGTATATGTTCAGTATAACGGAAATGAAAATCTGACATCCGACTTTGTTGAAAAGGCAAAGGAACTTTCAGACGTAAAGTCACCTAAGAAAGTTAACATCTATATAAAGCCCGAAGATAACAAGGTTTATTATGTTGTTGACGATATTTCAGGCGATTTTGACCTTGCCTGATTTGTACTGATAAATAAAGTCTGCGGAATTTTTCGCAGACTTTTTTATTTTTCCGAATTTTGAACAAATCTTTAAGATTATTTTAAGAAAGATGTAATATAATCATAAACATGGAAGACGAAATCCCTTTTGAAATATAAAAAAGTAAGTTTTTAAGGAGTATGATTTATTATGAAGAATATAAACATGAGAAAAATACTTGCAGGTCTTTCTTCTGCCTGTATTATTGCATCAGCTATGCCGATGACAGTTCTTGCAGTTCAGACAGACGAAACAAACGTTGTTTACGGAGATGCTGACGAGGACGGAAACGTAGGCATAAATGATGCTGTACTTATTATGCAGTCTATTGCAAATCCCGATAAATACCGTCTGACAGAACAGGGAAAAAATAATGCCGATGTCTATAAAAGAGGCGACGGTATAACAAATTTAGACGCTCTTACAATTCAGAGAGTAGAATCCCGTGAACTCAGTGCCGAAGACCTTCCTGAATCATGGCTTAATGCACCTGTAACAGACGGTACAAAAGTTCACCTTAACGGTACTTCAATAACGGTTGACGGCGATTATGCAGAAGCAAACGGTACAACAGTAACTATAACTCACTCGGGTAGTTTCTATTTTGACGGAACTCTTGATGACGGACAGATTAACGTTAATATCGCAGACGAAACGGCAGACCCCGAAACGGTTAAAATTTTCCTTAACGGTGTAAATATTACAGGCAAGTCCGCACCTGCAATTCTTGTGACAAATGCGGAGAATACTTCAATAAATATTATGGACGGTACTGAAAACTTTGTTTCTGATGGTGATACAGCATACTCGGGTGACAATCTCGGAAGTGCTGTAATAGAAGCCAAAGATGACATTACAATAAAGGGCGGTGACCTCGGAACAGGTGTACTTAATCTTACTGCAAATACTCAGGACGGTATTGTATGCAACAATGATATTAAAATTAACGGCGGTATCATAAACGTTACAACACTTAATTCAACTGACAAGACAGATGCAGTAAAGGGTAAGAAATCCGTTACTGTGAAAGACGGTACACTTAATATTGAAGCAGAGGGTGACGGTATAAAGTCATCAAAGGGAAATGTTTCAATAACAGGCGGTACAACAAGTGTAAAGGCAGGAAATGACGCTGTACAGGCTGAAACTACTATTGATATTTCGGGCGGTACAGTTATTGCAGGCGGTGACAGAGGTCTTACAGGCGGTACAGGTGTTAATATAACTGGCGGTACTGTTGTTGCAACTGCAACGGATAATCAGACGGATTCCGCACTTATGGGCGGTACAACACAGGGTACAATGCTCCTTAACTGTATCGCATCAAGTGAGAAGGACGGTTGCTGGAAAAAGGCTAATGCACTTACAATTGACGGTGTTGTTGACTTTACAAAGTGGGAGAAAAAATATGCTTATGTTGTTATAAGTTCACCTTCTCTCCGAAGTGATTATTCTTATATGTTACATGATGCTTCAACAGGTGCTAATGCTTCATACGGCACAACTAATTCTACAATATTCAAAATGACTGGCACTGTTACTGTATTTGATGATGTAAATCCTGTCGGAAATGGTTCAATCATTACACCGCCGTCAACATCAGATTCTTACACAATCACTCTTAATGGTACTTCAATTCAGACAAACGTATCTTCTGATGTGGCAGAAGTTTCAGACGGCGTGCTTACAATTAAAAAAGAGGGCGTTTACGAAGTTTCAGGCGATGCAAGCGAAGTTCAGATTGTCGTAGATGTTGACAAAACTTTGTATCCCGATGCAGTTGTTGAACTTGATTTATTAGGTGCTGATATATCAAACAGCACAACAGCACCGATTTATGTTGAGTCAATCGGCGATGAAGTTCAGATAGTTGCAAAGGCAGGAACAGTAAATACTATCTCAGACGGTACTTCACATACTCAGACCTACACCGATTCTGACGGCAATGTAAATACTGTTGAAGGTGCAGTTTTCGCAAGAGATGATATAAAATTCAAGGGTTCGGGTACTCTCACAATAAACGGCAATACAGACGACGCTGTTGTGTGCAAGAATGACATAAAAATCTATAACGGCAATATTACCGTAAATGCTGTTGATGACGGTATCAGAGGCAAGGACAGTGTTACAATCGGCAATGCAAAAGATACGGATTTCAGTAATCTCAGTCTTACTGTTAAAACTCAGTCGGGTGACGGAATAAAATCAACTGCAACTGATACTGATACAACAAAGTCATATGGTGTTGTTACAATAAACGGCGGTATTATTGACATTACTTCCTATGCAGACGGTATTCAGGCAGAACAGGATGTTATAATAAACGGCGGTGATATTAATATCTATACTTACGAGGGTTCGGGCTTTACAGGCTCGGGAAGTTCGTCATCAGGCGGAAACACAGGCTGGGGCGGAGGCTTCGGCGGCGGAATGCAGGACGGCAATTCCAATAAAACCGACATATCCGCAAAGGGAATCAAGGCTGTAGGTCTTTACGATACAGCAGGCACTACATGGCAGAGCGGAGGAAATATTACTGTAAACAGCGGTAATATTACTGTTGATTCTTCTGACGATTCACTTCACTGTGGCGGACAGATGAATATAAACGGCGGTGTGTTCAAACTTGCAAGTGCTGATGATGCATTTCATTCTGACCATGACTTGATTTTAGGTAAAGACGGTGGTGCATATAGTGATTTCAATATCTATGTAACCAAGTGTTACGAGGGTGTTGAGGGTGAAAATATCTATCAGTACAGCGGAACAGTAGTAGTAAAGGCTGACGACGACGGTTATAATGCAGCCGGCGGTGCTGACGGTTCAGGTTCAGGAAACAATATGGGCTGGAATCAGGGAGGCAGACCCGGACAGCCTGGTGGAATGGGTTCAGCAGGCAACAACTCTCTTAATATTGCAGGCGGTATTGCTATCGTACAGTCCGCAAGCGGTGACCATGACGCATTTGACTCAAACGGTAATATCTCAATCACAGGCGGTGTTGTAATTGCAAACGGTCAGGAATGTCTTGACTGCGACGGCACAAAAAATACTTCTGGTGCTACTGTTATAGAATGCTCCTCACAGGGAACAGGTTCAGTTGCTGCAAATACACAGTTTACTGTTGCTGACAGTTCAGGAAATGTAATTGTTTCATTCATGACTATGCAGGGTATGGGTTCGCCGTCGCTCAACAATTCAAGTCTCAAATGCTATACAGGCGGTACAATATCAGGCGGTACAGACCTCATTACTTCTGATGATGCAATGACAGTATATGCAGACGGCACAATCTCAGACGGTACGGAAATTTCAGCAGGTTCAGGCTCAGGAATCGGAAACTGGGGCGGTCGCTGGTAATAATAAATCAAGAGGGGATTTGTAAAAATCCTCTCTTTTTTGTTGACATAATTTTTGAAATCTGTTATTATAAAAATAAAAAAAGGTATTTTTATGGGAAAGCTTATTCAATATATAAAACAGCCGTTGTGGGAAAAATGGTATGTCGGCGAAAAAATCGGACAGGGAATATATAGTGAAGTTTATAAAATATATTCCGAAAATAAAATTGCCACACTGAAAGTAAAGCCGATTTTTGCGGACAGCAATGAAAGTCTGTACAGAAAAATCGCTGTTGCGGAAAAAGAAGCGGATATTATGTGCAGACTGAAAGAATGTCCGTATATTATTGAGTATCATGGAAAGATGTTACAGAAAATTACAGATTTGTTTTATCTTTTTATGATAAAAATGGAGTGTCTTACTCCGCTGACTGAGCAGGTAAATATGTTTTTTAATGAAAATACTGTGTATAGGATTGCCCGTGACATCGGAAAAGCTCTTGAATATATTCATGAAAACGGAATTATTCATTGTGATGTGAAACCTGACAATTTTTTCCGTGATTCATCAGGCAGATATAAACTTGGTGATTTCAACGTGTCGAAATATGTCGGAGAGGACAGAAATGTTGCAGGAACTGTTGGTTATATTGCTCCAGAAATTTCAGAATCGGGAGCAGTATGCAGTTATCAGACCGATATATATTCTTTTGGTGTAAGTCTTTTTCAGATTTCACATGGTCTTGATATTTTTTCTCCGAATTTTTCGGAAATTATCATGAAAGCGTGTTCTTGTGATGTCCGTGACAGATATAAAACCATTGACGAAATGCTTTATGATATTGATAATATAAAAGCAGAATATTATGTTGACACTGCAGAATACTTTTGTTAAAAAATAAAAATATATGTTTTGTCTTAAAAAACTGTTGACAAATCCGTAATAGTGTAGTATAATATTAATCGTTGATAACGAGGTGTGGCTCAGTTTGGTAGAGTACTACGTTCGGGACGTAGGGGCCGCAGGTTCGAATCCTGTCACCTCGACCATACAAATAACCCTGTATTTCTAAATATGTAGAAATATAGGTTTTTTGTTGTTTCATTAAAATTGAAAGGAGGTAATGAAATTATGGATGATAATTATTATTTAGATTTTCCATTTTATCAGTTTTTAGATGCTATTTATAGTGGTATTAATCAAATTCAAAGAATTAATCCATATTTTATAAATAATAATCCAAAGCTTCTATATGCTGTAAGGGATATTTATAATGGGTTGAATCAGATTGAAAGTGGTCTTGCTGTTGAATATGCTTCTACAGGTATGCCTATTTATAAACTTAATAGATGGGCAAGAATATTAGCACAACTAAAAAATATCGGATCTGGAAACGCTTGGAATGGAATTTCAATTGTTGTTAGTACATTTAGTAAGATTAAAGAGATTGAAGGTTATATTAATGGTTATTTAAACGGCTACAACTTTGGACTTTCTTATTGATATGAATGTTTTCCCTGTACCATTATGGTACAGGGCTTTTTTATGCAGAAACCTTAAGTGATTTTCAGATAGATATGACATGGGATAAAAATTTCCCTGTATCATAGCGGTACAGGGAAATATGTCTGTATAATTATTCTTCGTCGGGTAAGTTGTCGCACAGTGTTATAACAAGCACATCATTTGATGAATCACTTTTCAGGAAATAGTCTGTTGTTTCTACACGGCGGTAAATACCGTCATCACCGAGCTGTCTTGTTATGAGCCTTACTTCACTTTTTCCGTTTTTATATGCATTCAGGAGGTTGTTGCGGTTAAAAGTATCAGCAAAAATTTTCTGGTCATCGGGGTGCATTGAAGATGCTCCATGTAGAATCAGTTCGTCGAATATTCCCGTAGACGGGCATGAAGTTGAGGAAAAATCCTGATATGCCATCATGTAGAAACTGTTTCGGGTGAGGTTTGAGAAGATAATAAGCGGATATTTTCGGAGGACAACACGCATAAGCAGTTCAGAAGCACTTGCAGGGGTTTGGATTTCCAGAATATCTGCTGGTTCGTCTGCCTGAACATGATGTTTGCAGAGAGTGAGATAGTCCGATTCGGGTATAGGTTTGGCGAATATATAACCCTGAATTTTTCCGCAGCTGCAAGTCCTTAGAAAAGCAAGCTGTTCTTTGGTTTCAACACCTTCTGCTATTGTTGTCATATGAAGACGGTGTGCAAAATAGAAAATACTTTCTAAAACAATGCGTTCTTTTTCGTTTTCACAGTTGTGGCTTAACAGTGATTTATCGATTTTCAGAACGTCTGACGGCATATCCTTTACAAACTGCAATGAAGACAGACCGCTTCCGAAGTCGTCTATTGCAACGCTGAAACCTGCATTTCTGACGCTGTTTATCCAGTCAAGGATTTTTTCGGGTTCGTTGACCATAGCTGATTCTGTTATTTCCACCTCAATAAGTGAGTGCGGAAGTTCATAGCTGTCTACGAGTGCGGAGAGTTTTTCCGTAAAATTTTGCTCTGATATATGTTGTCTTGAAAAGTTGACGGAAACAGGAAACTGCCTGTCCGCACTTTGTTTCTGAAGCATACAGCAGACTTTTTTTGCAACGTGCCAGTCAACAGCACAGATAAGGTCGGTTTCCTCTGCTTTCGGAATAAACATAAACGGCGGAATAACAGTTCCGTCATTTTTTATCCAGCGGACAAGAGCCTCCGCACTTTTCAGTTTTGCCGTAACGGCATCATACTGCGGTTGATAGAACGCCTGCAACTCATCGTTTTCGATTGCCGTAAGTATTTCACTTTCACTGAAATTCACGGTATATACACCTCTTTTAATATTATGTTTTGTATAATTATATCATGTAATTATAAGTGTGTCAAGTTAAATATAGGAAGTCTTTTTTTATTCGGGTTTTGTGAAAAGAAAACCAAAACTGCCTTTTTCCGTTTCAAGACAGGTTTCAAGGACTTTGGCATAAAGTTTAAGTTTGCGGTACATACTTGCATCATCTGACGGAAAAAAAGACCTGTTCAGCAGGAATGTAAGCATGGCAACAATCATTTCTGCACTCTCCTGCGGTGTTTCAGTATGAACAGAACCGTCTTTCACACCATCTTTAAGAATCTGTGTTAAAATAGGCGATACTGTTTTTATGGCGGTCATCATCATTTTATAGTGTAGAATAATATCGTCCTGTAAATGCAGGGCAACAATTACATTGTGGCTGTTGTCAATAAATTCTTTTTTTATCATTGAAGCAAAAAGCTGACGGATTTTTTCATAGGTGGTTTTACAGTTTTCCGTAGATACAAAATATTCTTTTATTGCGGAAGAGTAACTGCGTTCAATAACAGCGTCAATAATTTCGTCCTTGCTTTCAAAGTAATAATAAATACTGCCCTTGCCGATACCTGCATTTTTTGCTATCATGTCAACTGTCATGTCCTTGTTTGGTTCTTCCATTGAACACATAAGCTCTTCAGCCGAATTAAGTATAATATCAATCTTTTTTTCTTTCATGGCCATCTTCCTTTCAACCTGATACATTTTATGGGTTCTGTGTGCTATTATAACATAAAAATATTGTTTTTTCAAGTCAAAGTTATGAAAAAAGATACTTGACCGACGGTCGAAAGTGTGATATAATAATATTGTTCCAAATTCGACCGACGGTCGAAAAATGTAAAAGAGGTGTAATTATGTCAAAAGTGTTACTGGGTGCGGCACTTGCGGCAGGCGGTGCTTTTGCAGCTTGCATGGCAGGTGCGGAAACTCTCTTTAACCGTACAATTCCAAGACAGGATACTTTAAGGGTTGACCTTAATGAAATGGCAGATATGTCCAAGTGGGAGGAATATAAAAAATTTATGGTTCCCAACCGTGAATGGCTTGAATCACAGGAACTGGAGCATATAACCATTACGGCACGTGACGGCATTGAACTTCATGCGGATTATTTTCCCGCAGAAGAAAAAAGCAATAAGCTTGTAATATGTAATCACGGTTATACGGGGCGTGGAATGAGAGACTGTGCGTCAATTGCCGTATTTTTCCATCGAATCGGTTATGACTGCCTTCTTGTTGACCACAGAGGACACGGAAACAGTGGCGGCGACTATATCGGTTTTGGTATACTTGACCGTTATGACTGCAAAAAATGGATTGAATACATTGACAGACGTTTTGAAAAAAGCAAGCAGATTCTGCTTTATGGTGTTTCAATGGGTGCGACTACCGTGCTTATGACTTCTGCATTTTCAGACCTGTCCGATTCTGTAAAGGCTGTTATTGCTGACTGTGCATTCACTTCTCCGTATGAAGTGTTTAAACACATTCTTAAAAGAGATTATCATCTTCCTGCGTTTCCTGTAATGAATATCAATGATTCACTGTGCCGTAAAAAAGCGGGATATGGTTTCAGCGACTATTCAACTCTTGATGCTGTCCGTGATACAGATGTGCCGATTCTTTTCATTCACGGTATGGACGATAATTTTGTACCGCTTTACATGACAAAGCAGAATTATGAAGCCTGTCTTTCGGAAAAGGACATTATGCTTGTGGAAAACGCAGGTCACGGTGCTGCCTATTATGAAGATGTTCAGGCTTATGAAGAAAAGATAAAAGACTTTACCAGAAAATATATCGTATGATATAGGGAGGAAAAATGAAAGAATTTAATGTCAACGGTGCAGTAATGAAATGTTATCCCCTGTGTGCTGCTCAGAAACTCCATAATTACACCATTCGTTTTTGTCCTGCACAGGTTCTCTGTATAGGAACGGGACTTTATGTTCAGCAGAAAGTTGATTTCGGTATGCTGAAAAGGGCGATATACAAGGCTTACGAGATGTTTGAAACAATGCGTCTGCGTTTTATTGAGGACGAAAACGGCGAAGTTTATCAGTATATCACGCCGTTTGAAGAACGTGACATACCTCTTTGTGACTTTTCGGACAGGGACGAGGAGGACGCTCACAACGAAATGCGTAAGTGGACGGCACTCCCGTTTGCAAGATACAACAGCCCCATGAATCAGGTCATCATGATAAAGCTTCCGAACGGCTATAACGGAATTTATCTTAAAGTTGACCATATGACAATGGATTCAAGTTCAATTATCGGTTTCAACCGTGCTGTGCTTGAAATTTACTGCTCAATGAGATACGGTACTGAAATGCCGAAACCCATGCAATCATATATAAAACAGCTTGAAAAAGACCTTGAGTATGAGGCTGATTCACCTGCAAAGAAGCGTGACGAGGAATTTTGGCAGAAAGAAATTGACAGGGACGAGCCTATATATACCGACTTTGCGGGACAGGGCAGACTTCTTACACAGCGTCGTGAAAATAATAATCCCAATCAGCGATGGGCAATGGTTATTTCAAGAAGTCCCGAAGCTTCTATTTCGGTTTACTCTCTTGAAAAGGAAGCCTCAATGCGTCTTATGAAATTCTGCGAACTGAATCACGTTTCTATGGCAAGCCTGCTCCTTATGGGTCTCAGGACTGTTCTTTCAAAGTTCAACGATGATGAAAAGGACGTTTCCGTAAAGACCTGTATTTCACGACGTGGAACTATTGCTACAAAATATTCGGGCGGTACAAGAGTACATTTCTTCCCACTCAGAACTATTATGGAGCCTGAAATGACTTTCCTTGACGGTATCCGTATGATTCAGATGGAACAGAGCAGGATTTTCCGTCATGCAAATTATGACCCGATTGAATATATGGCTAAGAGACGTGAACGTTTTCCTACTCAGGCAGGTGCAAGCTATGAGAGTATAAGTCTTACCTATCAGCCTCTTACGGCAGACAGCAATACAAAGGATATGCCCGATATTCCATATAAGAGTATGTGGTACACAAACGGCGTGGCAGGACAGCCTCTCTATCTTACTGTAATGCACCGTCCCGAAGACAACGGTCTTAATTTCAATTTTGAATACAGAAAAGACGTTGTTACAGAACACGAAATGCAGTATTTCTATTATTACCTCTGCCGTGTTCTTTTCAGAGGCATTGAGGACGAAACACGTACTATAGGCGAAATTCTTGAAATGATTTAAGGAGGAATTTTTTATGTTGGAAAAAATGAAGGAAATTATATTAAACTACGTTGAGGTTAATCCCGACGACATCACAGCAGAATCACGTTTTATTGAAGACCTCGGTCTTAATTCATACGACTTTATGTGTATGCTCGGCGACCTCGAAACAGAGCTTGACATTGCTGTTGACGAAGCAGAAGTCGTAAAGATTCAGACGGTAGGAGATGCAATTTCTTATATCGAAACACTGAAAGGTTAAGGTAAAGTAGTTATATGAACAAGAATAATATTAAAACACTTCAGGATTTGGTTGTTGCTTCTGCCGAAGAATACGGTGACAAGGTTTTTCTGAAAGAAAAGCACGGCAAGGACGTTTCTGAAAAGTCATTTAATGAGTTTTGCAGTGATGTCAGGAGAATGACAGCATGGGTAAATTCCGTACGTGGTGATGGAAACCCGATTAAAGCGGCAGTTATAGGCGGTTCAAGCTATGCATGGCTTGTAAGCTATTTCGGAACTGTATGCGGCGGAAATGCTGCTGTTCCGCTTGACGCACAGCTTTGCAGTGCTGATATAGGCGAACTGCTTAACCGTTCCGATTCTGAAATTTTCTTCTATGACACTAAGTATGAAAGCATGATTTCTGAAATAAAGGAAAGCTGTCCGAATGTCAGGGAGTATATTTCATTTGACGGTGATTTTCAGAAAGTTCTTGACGAAAATCAGCCGGAAGAGTTTACCTCTGTAGACCCCTCAGCACTCGCCGCCATTTCCTATACTTCAGGTACGACAGGAAAGAGCAAGGGTGTTATGCTCCTTAACAGTAATCTTATCGACAATGCTATGTGTCAGGATAACGAAAGCACTCCCGAAGACGTTGTAATGTCTGTTCTTCCGATTCACCATATTTACTGCTTTACTTGTGATATTCTTCTTTCACTCCGTTACGGCAATGAACTTTGTCTTAATGATTCGATGATGCGTATTCCGCAGAATCTTAAATTGTACCGTCCTACAGTTATACTTCTTGTTCCGATGATTGCAGAAACAATGTACAAGCAGATAAAAGCCGTATCCGCTTCAAAGCCTGATGTTTCTTTAAAGACTATTGCAGACGCTGTATTTGGCGGAAGATTAAAGACCATCTACAGCGGTGGTGCATATCTCCGTCCCGAACTCCAAAGGGCTTATATTGATATGGGTATTCAGATGGCACAGGGTTATGGAATGACAGAATGTTCACCGAGAATTTCAACTGCTGACCGTTTTGACACCGAATGTGCAGGAGATGTCGGCGTAATCGTCAACGGCTGTCAGGTAAAGACGGTTGACGGTGAAATCATGGTAAAAAGCCCGTCTGTTATGGCAGGTTACTATAAGGACGAACAGGCTACCGCAGAGGCTCTTACTCCTGACGGCTGGCTTCATACAGGTGACCTCGGCTATGTTGACGAAAAAAACCGTATTTTCCTTACAGGTCGCAAAAAGAATTTAATTATTCTCTCAAACGGTGAAAATGTTTCTCCCGAAGAACTTGAAAACAAGTTTGCAGGTTCGGACTATATAACGGAAATTCTTGTCTACAGCGACGACAGTGTAATCTGTGCCGAAATTTTCCCGAATACCGAATTATATCCCGACTGTGCAGGCGAGGAACTTGAAACAAAGTTCCGTGAGGCTGTGGACAGCATTAATAAAACTGTTCCGCCAGCAAAGGCTATACGCCGTCTGCGTATCAGAGATACGGAATTTGAAAAGACTACTTCAAAGAAAATTATCCGCAAGCAGTCTGTACATGGAAGAATAATAAAGTAATATGTCATAATAAATAGAATTATTTCTAAATTGTAAATAATATGATACACTATTGACACGCTTTTATAAATGTGGTATAATATTTATATTATTTTATGAAAGGTGTGGCTTTATGACATACGAAGAAATTTTTGAAAAATCAAAGGAGCTTATTCTTGCCAATGCGGTGGACGGTCTTGAAGGACACATTGCAGTCCAGATTAACATCATAGGCGAGGGTGAAGGTGCTTTCTATATCGAACTCAAGGACGGTAAGGTTTATGTTGAGCCTTATGAATATTATGACCGTGACTGCATTTTTATCGTTTCGGGTAAGGATTTCATAAAGATGTGTGAGGGTAAACTTGATGCAGTTGTGGCTTTCACTATAGGTAAACTTAAAGTCGAGGGTAGTATTGAAAAGGCACTTGAATTTAACAAGATTGTCAAGTCAGTTCAGAAAAAAAGCAAGTAAAATATAATTAAATCAAAATCCGATTTATAAAGTCGGGTTTTGTTTTTTTATTGACAATTACGCTGAAAAACATTATAATATCTTTATCGGGAGGTGATATAATTGAATACAGAATACAAACAACTCGGACAATATATTAAAATTATTGATATAAGAAATAAAGATTTAAAAATCAATAACTTGCTTGGTGTATCTGTTCAGAAAAAATTTATTCCCTCAATAGCAAATACAATTGGAACAGATTTTACAAAATACAAAGTAGTAAAAAAAGGACAGTTTACATATATTCCTGATACTTCAAGGCGTGGAGATAAAATTGGTATTGCCCTACTGGAAGACTATGATGTGGGAATTGTCAGCAACATTTATACTGTATTTGAAGTGACAGATACAGAAAAATTACTGCCTGAATATTTGATGCTTTGGTTTATGCGTCCAGAGTTTGACAGATATGCACGTTTCAAATCTCACGGAAGTGTAAGAGAAATATTTGACTGGGAACAGCTATGCAATGTGGAATTGCCTGTCCCGACTATTGAAAAGCAAAAAGAGATAGTTAAGGCATACAAAATAATCACTGACAGAATCGCTCTAAAACAGAAGATAAATGATAATTTAAATGCTCAAATGAGAGTATATTTTCAAGATTTTATTGCTCATAACTCTCAATCTTTTGGAAAACTCAAAAATTACTGCGTTATGCAGTATGGTTATACTGAAACAGCTACTACTGAACCAGCATGCTCAAAGTTTTTGAGAATAACTGATATTACTGAGAGTTATATTGACTGGAAAAAAGTTCCTTATTGCCCTATTACTGAAAATAACTATAAAAAATATTTCCTTTCTGAAGGTGATGTAGTTGTAGCAAGAACTGGTGCAAATGTTGGTGTTGCCAAGATGATAGGTAAAAATACACCAAATGCTGTTTTTGCCTCATTTCTTGTTAGGATAAGACCGATAGATGATGACTACAAATACTATTTTGGACTTTCTATTACATCTCCTAAATTTCTTGAATTTATTCAGAACAATGCTGGTGGTTCTGCTCAACCTCAAGCCAATCCACCACTTTTAGGAGAATATGAATTTTCTATTCCTGATAAACAGAAATTATTGGTTTTCAATTCTAAAGTTTTGCACTTCTTAAACGTCATTGAGTATAATGAAATGGAAATTTCAAAACTTGATGAAGTAAAAGATACAATGATTAAAATGCTGTCAAGCCACTAAATCATCGTTTATTTAAAAAACAAGGAAGAAAATAATGTATACAGCAGACGAAAAACGTTATGAAAAGATGATTTACAACAGGTGCGGAAAAAGCGGTCTGAAACTGCCTGCGGTGTCGCTTGGACTGTGGCAGAATTTCGGACATTCGGGTAATTTTGCCAACATAGAAAAAATGGTGCATACTGCGTTTGATTCGGGAATAACTCATTTTGACCTTGCAAATAATTACGGTGTTCCCTATGGCAGTGCTGAGGAAAATTTTGGTCGTATTCTTGACAGAGGAATGAGAAAGTACCGTGACGAAATGTGTATTTCAACAAAAGCAGGATATGATATGTGGGCAGGACCTTACGGCGACGGCAACGGCTCACGCAAATACTTGACTGCTTCGCTTGACCAAAGTCTGAAAAGAATGGGACTTGATTATGTTGATATTTTTTACCACCATGTCCCCGACCCTGAAACGCCTGTTGAAGAAACGGCTCTTGCACTTGATAATGCCGTAAGACAGGGCAAAGCCTTATATGTCGGAATTTCCAACTACAACAAAGTTCAGACAGCTGAAATCACTGAAATATTCAGAGAACTGAAAACGCCGTTTATAATTAATCAGCCGTCTTATTCCATGCTAAACCGCTGGATTGAGGACGACGGTCTTGACGTTTATGCAGGTGAAAAAGGTTTCGGACTGGCTGTATTTTCGCCTTTATATCAGGGATTCCTTACAGATAAATATTTAAAGGGTATTCCCGAAAATTCAAGGGCTGTCAATAACTCAGGTCTGAAAAATCAGCTTGACGAAAATATGATTAAAAAGCTTAATTCTCTCAACAATGTGGCTGTTGAAAGAGGTCAGACGTTTTCACAGATGGCGTTGTCATGGGTACTGAAAAATAAATCCGTTACTACTGTTCTGGTGGGTGCAAGCAGTCCCGAACAGATTTTACAGAATGTTGAATGTATAAATCATCTTGATTTCAGTATTACAGAGACTGAGAAAATAGAAGAAATTTTGAAATAATGGACAGGGATTTTTATTTATCGTCACTTGATGGCGTTTCCGTTACACAGGAATATGATTTCTGTTATTCGGGAATTTCCGGCTATGCGGAAGTTATTGGCTGTAAGATTGTATTTTTCAGAAAAAACAAAAATGATTTACTGGAAGCTTTAAGTTTTGATGAAATATCCCCGAATGAATTTGACTTCTGTAATTATATTCTTGAAAAAATTGGTTTTCCTTTGAGATTCGGCGACAGTCTTGAGAAAATCAGCAAGAGCTTCGGTGTGGAAAGTTCTGTTGATACTTTTTTTGAAAATTATGACAGGTATAATTATTTTATTTCAGATGATTATTATTTGTCGTTTTGTGTTGGAAATGATATGTTGACTGGTCTGGAGATAATTTTCAGTTCTGAAATAATTGCGGAAATATCGGATTTTCGATAAATTTACTATTGACTTGCGGAGAGTATCAGTGTATAATAACATTAAGCAGATTCTTGTGCATGATATAAACAGTATCTATTATTAACAGGAGGCATTTTTATGCTGAAAGCTATATGTTCAAAAAAAGACCTCTCACTGTGTGCGTACTATGACTGCATATGTGACATTATAAACTCGTCCGAGCTTGAACAGCTGAAAGACATAACCCACCATATTTCAACAACACGTTTTCAGCACTGTCTTAATGTTTCGTACTATAGTTATATATTGTGCCGTAAACTCGGTTTGAATGCACGTTCTGCCGCAAGGGCAGGACTTCTTCACGACCTTTTCTATTATGACAGAAAAGAATATAATGCCATGCGTGAAAAAGGTCAGATGTCGCATAGCCTTATGCATTCGCTTATTGCCGTAAGAAATGCTGAAAATATCACGAAAATAACACCGCTTGAACGTGATATTATAGAAAAACATATGTTTCCTATGACTGTTAAACTTCCGAAATATCGTGAAAGCTACGTTATAACCATAATAGACAAATACTGTGCGGTGCTTGAGTTCTGCGTACCGAAAATATGTAATATTATCCCTACACATAAG
>CAMWVV010000046.1 GCA_947177755.1 uncultured Ruminococcus sp.
TTTAACTCATCTGAAAGTAATGGGCGGAATACTGAAAATGCGTGAGGAACTTGAATATATAAATTCAGACGGCGAAAAAATTACGTCTAAAATAAGTTCCATTAGATTTTATTCGGGTGAGAAATTCCGCACCGCAGATTTTGCGGAGGCAGGTGATGTGTGTGCCGTTACGGGTCTTGTCGGGACTTATGCAGGGCAGGGAATAGGTTATGTCAAAAACTCGGACAGGGCTTTTCTTGAACCTGTAATGATATATAAGGTTAATTTCCCGTCGGAAGTCAATATCCATGAGGCACTGAAAAATATGCGTCTTTTAGAGGACGAAGACCCGCAGTTACATATTATCTGGAATGAACAGAGCAGAAATATATATGTACAGCTTATGGGTGCGGTACAGACAGAAGTGCTTACACAGATTATATTGCAGAAATTCAGGTATAAAGTGTCTTTTGAGGACGGTGCAGTTACTTATAAGGAGACTATAAAAAATACAGTGGAGGGCGTTGGTCATTATGAACCTCTTAGACATTATGCGGAAGTCCACCTTATTCTTGAACCGCTGGAACGTGGAAGCGGTCTGCAATTTGAAACCTCATGCAGTGAGGACATTCTTGACAGAAACTGGCAGAGGCTTGTTTTAACTCATCTTGAGGAGAAAGCACATAAAGGTATTCTGACGGGTTCGCCCGTAACCGATATGAAAATAACTCTTGTTTCAGGCAAGTCACATCTGAAACACACAGAGGGCGGTGACTTCAGGCAGGCAACTTACAGGGCAGTACGTCAGGGGCTGAGAAGTGCAGAAAGTGTTCTGCTTGAACCTTATTACAATTACGAACTTGAAATACCGTCGGAAAATACAGGGCGTGCAATTGCTGATTTACAGCGTATGTCTGCGGAATTTGATTCACCCGAAACAATCGGCAGTATGTCGGTTATACATGGGACTGCACCTGTTTCTGAAATGAACGGCTACCAGTCGGAAGTTATAGGATATACTCACGGCAGGGGCAGACTTATATGTATAACGGGTGATTACCGTGAATGTCATAATTCTGACGAAGTTATAGAAAGTATCGGATATGACTGTGACGGTGATATTGAAAACAGTGCGGATTCTGTTTTCTGTTCTCACGGAGCAGGTTACGTTGTAAAATGGAATGAAGTGCATGAACATATGCATATACCGTCATATCTTTCCGAAAACCGTGATTCTGCCGAGACAGAAAGGGAAAATGCAAGGCGTTTTGTGCGTGAAGCGATTTCCGATGAGGAACTTATGGCTATTTTTGAGAGAACCTACGGAAAAATAAAGCGTGACCCACGAAAAGCTTTCAAAAAGACAAAAGCAATTTCTGTAAGTCATGGCAGTCCGAAAAATTATAATTATGACAGTAAGGAATATTTACTTGTTGACGGATATAATATAATTTTTTCATGGGACGAACTGAAAAAAATTGCAGATGAAAATCTTGATGCCGCACGTTCCGAATTAATCAATATGATGTGCAACTATCAGGGTTATGCAGGCTGTGAGCTTATTCTTGTTTTTGATGCATATAAAGTAAAAGGCAAGCACCGTGATATAGAAAAATACTGCAATATAAATATTGTCTATACAAGAGAGTCTGAAACTGCTGATACCTATATTGAAAAGGTTTCACATATTCTTTCCGAAAATCACCGTGTGAGAGTTGCTACTTCCGACGGCATGGAACAGATTATTATCCTCGGCAACGGTGCAATGCGGATTTCAGCAAGTGAATTTCATGAACGTTATATGAACGCTGACAAGGCTATAAAAGATTTTATAAGCGAAATGAAGTGAATGACTTTATAGTGACACAATACGGCACAATAGAACAGAAAAACTTCAGATTACTATGTATTATTCCCCCGAATATGATATTTTTCCCTTTAAAACAGTGGTATAATATTATTCATATTTAAATCTGAGGGTGATACAATTTGAATAAAAGAAAAAAATTTTATGAAAACAGTGCAGCCGCAACTATAGGTGCGTTTGCTATAGCATTCGGAGCAGGTTTTATACTTTCGGGAACAGATATGGCAGGGGTTTCGTCCTTTGCCGACATCTCAATTGCAGGAGCGTTGACGCTTCCTGCATCGACAGCCGTCCTTACGGGTAGTCTGCTTCATTGCATAATAGGTCATGATATAGGGAAGAATATAGTAAAAATTACCGCAATGGTTCTTATTATAATAGCAAAGATGTTTTTTGAACCTAAAAACGACCCGAAAGTAAACGGCGTTACCACTGCTGTAAGCATATTTGCGGCAGGGACTGCGGTTTCCGCACTGATAGGCGAAATTCCTTATAAGCTTATTTTTTATATCTTCTATGGCGGACTGGCAGGGTTTACGGCTTATTCGTCTGCATATATATTTTCAGGACTACGTAAGAAATTCGTGCTTGACTTTTCAACTGCAACAGGCTGTGCATACGCTGTTGTGTATACTGTTTTAACGTCCTCCCTGTGTTCGATAAGTATTCCGTATATAAATTTAGGTCTTATTTTCGGAACAACAGTAACGCTTTTAGGTGCGTATTATTACTGTCATACAGGTGGAGTAATGTGCGGAGCATTGACAGCGTGCGGAGCATTTCTTTCATCTGTCGAATGCGGAATGTCTGTGGTGCTTCTTCCTGCCTCCGCACTTCTTACAGGGTATATGAACAGGCAGAAAAACACCACTGCTGCACTTTGTTTTGTCGGAATAAATTTTACACTTATGATTCTTACAGGCGTTACACAGAACAGCATATACAGTATGCTTGACATAGTATTTGCTTCTGTAATTTTTCTTGCGGTTTCTCCGACATATTCTGATAAATGGGTTACAACGGGAAATGATGTCACTTCCGCACTGCCTGAGGTAATAAATGCACGTATGAATTTTCTTTCGGGTACTATGAAAACAATCCGTACGGAATCCGAAAAAATTTCTGCCATGCTTTTCAGAAACAATGAAAAGAATGTAAGTACACAGGAAGTTATAAACGCTGTCTGCACCTGCTGTAATAATAAGTCTGAATGCTGGCAGAAGAATTATTCCGCATCAAAGGAGGGTTTCCGAAAACTTTCCGAAATGACGGAGTTTTCTGCTGAAAATTTTCCCTATGAACTCAGACAGTGTATTTACAGTGAAGGTATTATGCGTTTTTATAAAAAAGCGGCGAGGGAAAAAGCTGAATCAAGACTTATGTCACTAAGATATTCAGACAATATGTCACTGCTTTCGGAGCAGATAAAAACAATGGAGGAAATTATAGATTCTGTCGGTGAATCTCCCGATATGAGATATTCAGCACCGATAAGCAAAATGGTTACGAACAAACTGAATAAATTCGGCTTTTTTCCGTCTGATATAATTTCATATTACAATGCAGGAAACAGACTTCATATAGAACTGTATTTTAATTGCAGGAATGCCCCCGAAAATTTTACAAGGGTCTGTGACCTTGTGTCCGACGAACTGAAAATACATCTTGACTGTGCTTCTCCCGTTAATTCAGGTGAAAAAATACGTATAAGGCTTTTTGAACGTCCCGAATATAAACTTGATGTTTATGTTGCTTCCATATGTGCTGAGGACGCAGGCGAAAACGGTGATACTTCCGCAGTTTTCAGTGACGGGACGGGAATGTCATATGTTGTTTTGTCCGACGGAATGGGAAGCGGAAAAAGTGCTGCTGTTGAGTCGAGAATGGTTGTGCAGATGTTCAGACGGCTTATAGGAAGCGGTGTGAGTTATCAGACGGCAATAAAACTTATAAATTCGGTAATGGTCACAAAGTCGCCTGAAGAAACTTTTGCCACACTTGACGTTGTACGTGTTGACCTTGACACCTGCGGTCTTACTATAATAAAATCAGGTGCGTCCGCCACCCTTATCCGCCATGCAGGAAATGTCATGAAAGTTGTTGCTCCAACTTTCCCGATAGGAATTTACAGCCGTTCGGAAACGTTTTCGTGCAGTTATGACTTTGAAGAAGGTGATATAATCATTATGTTTTCAGATGGAATAAGTGAAACAGAATACCGTTTTATAAAGGAACTTCTGCTCAGCACCAGCGATATTAAAAAAATTGTTGATGAGATATGTGCAAAGGCTGATGTCTTTAATCCTACTCTTCATGCCGATGATATAACTGTTATCGGTATACGTGCAGGTCGGTCATCTGAATAAATAATCATGTGTGCATTTTAACAATGCCAAAAGTAAATGCTATAAAAAATATGTCAATATGCACTAAATTCATACATAAAAATTAGCGTATTGTCTGAAATTTTGACCCAATTTCTAAAAAAGCTTGAATAATTCTTCCATATCTGCTAAAATGTATATAGCAAAGGAGGCTAAATTATGTCAGTTAAAAATACAAATCTTAACGATTTCCCACTCTATTTGTTCTATAAGGGAAAAAACTATGAGGCCTATAAATTCTTTGGAGTTCATTCGAGAAAAAAAGGTCGTTCACATCTGTTCACTTTCAGAGTTTGGGCTCCTAATGCTGTTAGTGTTTCAGTTGTAGGAGATTTCAACGACTGGAACAGGGACAAAAATCCTATGACTCTTATTGCGGACGGTGTATGGGAAGCTGAAATCTCAAAGCTTAAGCAGTTTGATGTTTATAAATACAGCATTAAAACAAAAGACGGTCGCACTATCCTTAAGTCAGACCCGTATGCATCTCACTTTGAGACAAGACCCGATACAGCTTCGAAAATCTATGAAAGTGAATATCAGTGGAACGATTCTGAGTGGTTCGCAAAGAAAAGCCAGAAGAGCATATATAAAAGCCCTGTAAATGTCTATGAGGTTCACCTTGGTTCATGGAAAGTGAAAAAGAAAGATACTTTTATGGATTACATTTCGTTTGCAAGCGAAATTATTCCGTATCTTAAAAAAATGTCATATACTCATGTTGAGTTTATGCCGCTCACCGAATACCCCTTTGACGGTTCGTGGGGTTATCAGGTAACAGGCTATTTTGCACCTACTTCCCGTTACGGAACTCCCGACGATTTCAGAAAAATGGTTGATATGTTTCATGAAGCAGAAATAGGCGTTATTCTTGACTGGGTTCCAGCTCACTTCCCGAAAGACGGAGCAGGTCTTTATGAATTTGACGGCACGTGCTGTTATGAGTATACCGACGAACGCAAAAAAGAACACAAGGCTTGGGGGACTCGTGTATTTGACTACGGAAAAGCAGAAGTATGCTCGTTCCTTATTTCAAGTGCAAATTACTGGTTCAATGAATTTCATGTTGACGGTCTAAGAGTTGATGCGGTGGCTTCAATGCTTTATCTTGACTACGACCGTCGTGACGGCGAATGGGCTGCAAATATAAACGGCGGAAAAGAAAATCTTGAAGCAGTTCAGTTCCTGAAAAATCTGAATGAAGCTATATTCTCAAATCACCCCGACGCTCTTATGATTGCTGAAGAATCGACGGCTTGGCCTCTTGTTACAAAGCCCACTGATGTCGGCGGACTTGGATTCAATTTCAAGTGGAATATGGGCTGGATGAATGATATGCTTCATTATATGTCGCTTGACCCTATTTATCGTTCTTTTAATCATGATAAACTTACTTTCTCGTTTTTCTATGCTTTTTCTGAAAACTATATCCTTCCCATTTCACATGATGAAGTGGTATATGGAAAATGTTCGATGATTAATAAAATGCCAGGGGAGTATGAACAGAAATTTGCTTCCTACCGTGCTTTCCTTGCATATATGATGGCTCACCCAGGAAAAAAACTTCTCTTTATGGGGCAGGAATTTGCACAGGAAAAAGAATGGAATTATCAGTCACAGCTTGACTGGAATCTTATGAAAGAATCTTCTTTCCACAAGATAATGCTGAAGTTTTCCGAAAAATTAAATAAATTCTATCTTGAAAATGCACCTCTCTGGCAGAATGATGATTCTTGGAACGGTTTCAGCTGGATTTCCAATGATGACAACAAACAAAGTGTAATTGCTTTCCGCCGTACAGATGATAACGGAGAGGAAATAATTACGGTCTGCAACTTCGTTCCCGTTGAACGTCGTGACTATAAAATAGGTGTTCCGAAAAAGGGAAGATATAAGCTTCTTTTCAATACTGATGCGACGGAGTTCGGCGGTTCGGGAGTTACCGAAAAATCATTTAAAACAGAAAAAACAAGTATGCACGGTTTTGACCAGTGTATATCAATGACACTTGCACCGCTTTCTGTAATCTATCTGAAGTTCGCACCTGTGAAAAAGAGAATACCGAAAGTTACAGCAGAAACAGATGTTTCCGATGAGAGCAGGAAAACAAAAAAGTCAACAGGAAAAAGTGAAACTGTCAAAAAGCCAAAAACCTCGGCAAAAACAGAGGTTTCTGCCAAGGCTGAATAAATTCTGTAAATATTTCAGTACTAATCCATGATATGTGGATTAAATGAAAACACTTTTAGGAGGAATTATATGTATACAAAGAAAAAATGTGTTGCCATGCTGCTCGCAGGCGGTCAGGGCAGCAGACTTTATGCACTTACTAAAAACGTCGCTAAACCTGCTGTTCCTTACGGCGGAAAATATCGTCTTATCGATTTCCCTCTTTCAAACTGTACTAATTCAGGTATAGATACTGTAGGCGTTCTTACACAGTATCAGCCTCTTGTCCTTAATGAGTATATCGGCAACGGTCAGCCGTGGGATTTGGACAAAATGAATGGCGGTGTTCATGTTCTTCCGCCTTACGAAACACAGGCAGGTGCTTCATGGTATGAGGGTACTGCAAACGCAATTTATCAGAATATCCGTTTTATTGAGCGTTACAACCCCGAATATGTTGTTGTTCTCGGCGGTGACCACATCTATAAGATGGACTACTCAAAGATGGTTGATTTCCATATTGCAAACAATGCAGACTGTACAATCTCTGTTATTGACGTTCCGAGAGCAGAAGCTTCACGTTTCGGTATCATGATTTGTGACGAACAGAATAAAGTTATGGACTTTGTTGAAAAACCGAAAGAGCCTAAGTCAACTCTCGCATCAATGGGTATATATGTGTTCAGCTGGGAAAAACTCAGAAAGTACCTCATTGAAAACGAAAACGACGCCAACGCAAAACGTGAACGTGGTGAAGCATGGTCAAAAGACTTCGGCAAGGATATTATTACTTCAATGCTCCGTGACGGACAGCGGCTTTTTGCTTACGAGTTTGAAGGCTATTGGAAAGATGTCGGCACTCTTGATTCACTCTGGGAGGCAAATATGGACTTGCTCAGCCCGAGTGTGCCTCTTGACCTCTATGACCCGAGCTGGAAAATCTATTCAAGAAATAATTATATGCCTCCTCAGTATGTCGGCGACAACGCCAATATTGAAAATTCAATGATTGATGAGGGAAGCAGTATCGACGGAAATGTTGATTTTTCTATTGTATTCTCGGGTGTTACCGTTGAAAAAGACGCAACTGTAAAATATAGCATCATTATGCCTGGTGCTGTAATCAAATCAGGTGCGGTGGTTGAATATGCTATCGTAGGCAGTGACAGCGTTATTGAAAGCGGTTCGCACATCGGTTTAGACCCTGCACAAGTTGAAAACAGAGATGACTGGGGCATTGCTGTTGTCGGTCATAATGTAACTGTTTCAGAGGGAAAGACCGTTGAACCAAAGCAGATAATCGGCGAAAACATATAATCGGAGGAATTTTACTATGAGTGTTAATTATAATGTTTTAGGACTTATCTTTGCAAGTATGCACGATTCTTATGTGAGCGAACTGACAAAGCAGAGAACTATGGGGTCAATCCCTTTCGGTGGACGTTACCGTCTGATTGATTTTCCGCTTTCAAATATGGTAAATTCGGGTGTCTATGAAGTCGGCGTAATCACAAAGTCTAATTACGGCTCTCTTCTCGACCATCTCGGCTCGGGTCGTGACTGGGATTTGTCACGTAAAAAGGGCGGTCTGCATCTTCTTCCGCCTTACAGCCAGACAGGCGGTATATATAAGGGCAGACTTGACGCTCTTAACAATGTATGGAGCTTTGTGGAACATTCAAAGGCTAAATATGTTATCCTCGCAAATTGCGACGTTGTGACTACAATTGACTTTACACCTGTCCTTAAACAGCATACTGATACAGATGCGGATATAACTCTTATCTACAGCAAGGGACTTTATGACAGCGAGAAAAATAACTGTGCCACAATTCTTGACTTTAACGGAGAAAACCGTCTGAGTGACGTTCTTGTTGACCCGCAGATTTCGGGTGAATGCAATATGTGGCTTGACATGATGATTATGAGCAAGGAATTTCTCAAGAAGATTGTTTTTGAGGCTGCCAGCCGTAATCAGCACAGCTTTACCCGTGAAATACTTCAGGGCAGAAAAGACGAATACAAAATTATGGGCTATGAACACAAAGAGTTTTTCACAAGAATTGACAGTGTTCAGAATTACTATGCCGCAAATAAAATGCTTCTTGAAACAGAAAAGAGAAATGCTCTCTTTACAAAGAGTACGCCTGTTTATACAAAAATCGGCGATAATGGTCCTGTTAAGTACGGTCTTGAATCAAATATAAAAAATTCTCTTATTGCGGACGGCTGTATAATTGAAGGTACTGTTGAAAATTCTATTTTGTTCAGAGGCGTTAAAGTCGGCAAGGGTACTGTTGTTAAAAATTCCGTTATTCTTCAGAGTACAAAAATAGGGGAGAACTGTAGTATTTCGTCTGTAATTACAGATAAGAACGTTGAAGTAAGCAACGACAAGGTGCTTACAGGTTCTGAAACATATCCGCTTTATATAGGTAAAAACGGCAAAATCTGACGGGGTGGCTCTCTATGAATATACTTTTTGCTGCCAGCGAGGCTGTGCCTTTTGCAGCCTCGGGCGGTCTTGCCGATGTAGTGGGTTCGCTTCCTAAATATATAAATGCAAAAGGTCATAATTGCAGTGTTGTTATACCGCTTTACAGTGCCGTAAGCGAAGAACTCCGTTGTCAGATGAATTTTGTAAAAAATATTACTGTTGATGTTTCGTGGAGAAAACAGTACTGCGGAATATTCAAGGCTCATCAGAACGGTATTGACTATTATTTCATTGACAATGAATACTATTTTTCACGTGATGGTCTTTATGGTTTTTATGACGACTGTGAAAGGTTTGTATTCTTTGACCGTGCTGTCCTTGAAATGCTCAGACATATTGATTTCAAGCCCGATATAATCCATTGTCATGACTGGCAGACCGCTCTTATTCCTGTGTATTATAATGTCTATTATAAATATCAGCAGGGTTATGACGGTATAAAAAACATCTTTACTGTCCACAATATTGAGTATCAGGGACGTTATGGGCGTGAAGTCCTCGGCGAACTTATGGGTATTCCAATGTATAATGCAGGTCTGCTTGAATATGACGGCTATATAAATATGATGAAAGGTGCTTTTGAAACCGCTGACCGTATCACAACAGTAAGCCCGAGTTATGCGTGGGAAATTCTTGACCCTTGGTACGCTCACTCACTCGACAGAATACTTGTTACAAAGCAGTATAAACTTAAAGGTATTCTGAATGGTATCGATTATGACATATATAATCCGCAGAACGATTCGGCAATTTCCGCAAGTTTCTCGTCAGATGACATTTCGGGAAAGTCGGAGTGTAAAAAAGCACTTCTGAAAGAACTGGGACTTGCTGACGGTGATGAAGCTGTTGTAGGTATAGTTACGAGATTTGTCGGACATAAGGGCATAGACCTTATCAGATGCGTGTTTGAAGAAATGGTGAGAATGGGTCTGAAATTCGCTGTTCTCGGAAGTGGTGAAAAAATCTATGAGGACTTTTTCCGTGAGATGTCGGCAAGATACCCCGACAAAGTTTCCGTAACGCTTGGATTCGTCCCCGAACTTTCACACAAAATTTATGCAGGTGTGGATATGTTTCTTATGCCTTCTCAGAGTGAGCCGTGCGGTCTTGCACAGATGATTTCAATGCGATATGGAACAGTTCCGATTGTCCGTGAAACAGGCGGTCTGCGTGATTCTGTACGTGACAACGGCGGTGTCGACGGAAACGGCTTTACTTTCAAGACGTATAATGCTAACGATATGCTTGACGCTGTAAAACGTGCAAAGCGTGATTATGAAGACAAAAAAGTCTGGGATTCACTTGTCAGACGTGCCATGAAATGTGATTATAGCTGGTCATCTTCGGCTGATGTTTACATAAGGCTTTACAGTGACCTTTTATCAATATAAAATTTTAAATTAGTATTCTGTCATAATGGCAGAATACTTTTTTTATTTATTGAAAACATTATTTTTTGAGATTGTTAAGAATTATATACAGGTAACGTTGATTATACGAATTATAGTGAAAAAATTCCTCAAAAAAATTTCTCCGATAACCGCTGATAAATCTTCAATAAAAATAATTACGTTACGGTAATTGTTTCGCTGTTTAATTACATATTATCTCAAAAAAACTCTTATTATACCTGTTCACTTTTCTGTTTATCCGTGCTATACTATTCTAAAAAGAAAGGAGAATATTATGTTGAATGCAGTTAAAAAGTTGAAAAACAAAGTCACTGACAGAACAGTTTACATGGAAGTTTACGGTGAAAATAAAGTGGCTTACAGGGTGATTTCAGGACGGATAGGTAAAACTGTTACATATGGTATAGAAACAGAGGATTATAACACGGGTGAAAAAGAAGTTATTCCCGATTTTTCACGGAATATGGAAGACGCTGTGTGTTTTGCCGAAATGCTTATAAAAAGTAAAGTAACTCCTAAGTATATGTACATAAAGGCTCTTGACTACCTTCGTCTTTCAATCTGAAAAAATTTCTGAAAAAGTATGGACAAATTTTCTTTTTTGTGGTAAAATAATAAATTGTACTGGAAATTCAGTCTATTTTATTTATGAAAGGAATATTGACATGGCAGAACTTAAATTCGAAATTACTGAAAAAATAGGTGTTCTTTCGGAAAACGCAAAGGGTTGGACAAAAGAAATTAATCTCGTAAGCTGGAACGAGCATGAAGCAAAGTACGATATCCGTGAGTGGTCGCCCGACCATTCAAGAATGGGAAAGGGCGTTACTCTTACAGCGGACGAACTCGCACAGCTTAAAGAAGTTTTGGCTGATATTGACCTTGATTCATTCGAGTAATAAAAAACCGGATACAGTAAAGTATCCGGTTTCTTTTTTATCAGTCGAGAACAGGGAAGAATGCAAGAGCATTTATTTTTTCTGAAATATTCTTTGCCTGTGCAAAAGTAAGAACTTCGTAGGTAACAAATGCGTATTCTGTTCCGTCCTCATGAACGTCGTATGTATCGCTTATGCCTGTTGACGGCGTATGGTCGGAGGAAGTACGGAAATACCAACGTGCCGAGAAGTTTTCAACGGAATCAATGAAAGAATCATCTTCAGCTGAATCCCATGACTGCGAGAAAACTGTTACATTGTGCTTTACTGCCTCTATAACATCTCCGAGAACTGCACTGGCTGTAGGAAGTTTTCCCGCACCTCTGCCATAAAACATTGTCTGGTCAATACCGTCGCCGTAAACGAGAACAGCATTGAAAACGTCGCTTACACCTGACATGATATTCTCGTGCGGTACAAGCATTGGCATAACAACAGGGAGAATTTTTCCGTTGTTGTTTCTCTTTACTTCTGCAACAAGCTTGATGGCGTAACCAAGAATATCAGCGGAAGAAACGTCACAAAGCTGAATTTCTGAAATGCCCTTTGTGTATACGCTTTTCGGGTATACGTGTTTTCCGAAAACAAGTGATGAGATAATACATATTTTTCGGCAGGCATCATGACCTTCAACGTCGGCTGTCGGGTCTTTTTCTGCATAACCGAGTTCCTGAGCGAGTTTAAGTGCCTCATCAAACGGCATATTGTCATTGTACATTTTTGTAAGAATGAAGTTGGTAGTGCCGTTAAGAATACCTGCGGTTTTGTAGATGTTGTTTGCGGCAAGACAGCGGTGAAGAGGTCTGATTATCGGAATAGCACCGCCCACGCTTGCTTCAAAAAAGAAATTACAGTTGTTGTCTTTGGCTGTTTTAAGAAGAATATCGCCTTTTTCCGCAACAAGTTCCTTGTTTGACGTTGAAACACTCTTGCCTTTTTCAAGGAGAGCTTTTATAAATGTGAAAGCAGGTTCAACACCGCCCATGCATTCGGCAACTGCTGTTACTTCGTCGTCATTGAGAATATCGTCAAAATTTTTTGTGAACTTGTCCTTATACGGTGAATCGGGGAAATCTCTCAAATCAAGTATATACTTGATGTCCATTTCAGTTCCCGCACGGTTTTCTATGCTGTTTTTGTTCTTATAAAAAAGTTCCACAACGCCCGAGCCCACAACGCCGTGACCTAAAACTGCAAATTTAGCTGACATAATTAATAACCTCCGTATTAAATATTACTCGGCGGACAAAATTTTCACTTCAAGAACGCCGTCGAGTTCTCTGACAGAATGAAGTTCTGTAAGTTCTTTGTCTGATTCGTCGGTAAGTCTCAATGAAATATTGACGGCAGCCGCTCCGTCTACGGGAATACTCTGATTGACAGTAAGAATATTTGCATTAAGACTATGAAGAAAGGCAAGAACGCTTGACAGTACCCCAGGGCTGTCGTTAAGAAGAAGATAGATATTTACTATTTTTCTTGTAAAAAGTTCCTCATAAGAGAAAATGAAGTCCTTGTATTTATAGTAGGCACTTCGTGATATGCCGACACGCTTGCACGCAGATGCAAGGCTTTTTTCACCCTTGCACGCCATGAGTTTCTTTACTTCGAGAACTTTGGTGAATACCTCAGGCAGAATTTTTGAATCGGCAACAATAAGCTGTGATTTTTTTTCCATGTCATACACCTTTTTGATATACACAGAATAAATTAAGCGGATAAAACGTCCGCCGTTCGTGAACAAGTGTACACTGTATAATTACTATACCACTTTTTTTCAGTTTTGTCAAGTACTTTTTAAAAGGTGTAAATTTTTTATTACAGGAATATAATTATATATTATAAGATATGGAAAAATTTTTCAGTGAGTGTTGCAAAGAATGGCAAAATGTAGTATAATATTTAAAGCAGTGTACTTTTCACTGTAAATTACAGTATTGTGAGTTGAAATATTTATGTGCGGAATTACAGGCTTTACAAACGATATTGACAATTCAAACGCCGTTCTTGGCAGTATGATGGACAGAATCAGACACAGAGGACCTGATGCAGAGGGTAAATATATTGATGAGGGAATAGCTCTCGGTCACCGCCGTCTGAGTATCATAGACGTAAGTTCACAGGGCGACCAGCCTATTTTCAATGAGGACAAATCCCTTGTTATTGTTTTTAACGGTGAAATATATAATTATATGGAAATCCGTGAAAAACTGGTTGAATCGGGTCACGTTTTCAGAACGAACACCGATACAGAAGTACTGATACACGGCTATGAGGAATATGGTATTAAACTTCTTAATATGTTAAGGGGAATGTTTGCTTTTGTTATCTGGGATAAGAATAAAAAGGAACTTTTCGGAGCAAGGGACTTTTTCGGAATAAAACCACTCTATTATGCAGTTATGGGTAAAACATTCATGTTTGGTTCTGAAATAAAGTGTTTTCTTGAACACCCGAATTTCAAAAAAGAACTCAATACCGATGTGCTTGAAAATTATCTGACTTTTCAGTATTCGCCTACTTACGAAACTTTCTTCAAAAATGTATATAAACTTCCTCCTGCACATTATTTTACACTCAGAAATGGCAAGTTTGAGGCAAGACGTTACTGGGACGTTAATTTCAGTGAAGATAATTCTCCGTCCCTTGACGAATGGGTTAATAAAATATCAGATACTTTTCATGACTCTGTAAATGCCCATAAAATTGCCGACGTTGAAGTAGGTTCATTTCTTTCAAGCGGTGTTGATTCAAGTTATGTTGCATCTGTTGCTGACGTTGACAAGACTTTTACCGTAGGTTTCGGAAATGACGAAAAATACAATGAAATCGGCTGGGCAAAGAATTTTTCAAAGGCTATCGGCAAGGAAAATACAAGCAAGGTAATTTCGCCTGAAGAATACTGGAGCAATCTTTCAAGGATTCAATATCACATGGACGAACCTCTTGCAGACCCGTCAGCCGTTGCACTTTATTTTGTCTGCAATATTGCTTCCGAAAAACTTAAGGTAGTTCTTTCGGGGGAGGGGGCAGACGAGATTTTCGGCGGTTATAACGTATACAGCGACCCCGACGGTACTTTATATGACAGACTTCCGAGAACTGTTAAAAGGGGAATAGCAGATATAGCGTCAAAACTGCCAGCCAAGAGGGGAGTTAATTTCTTTGTGAGAAAGGGCAGGGACGTTGAAGAAAGATTTATAGGCAACGCCTATATGTTTACTCCGGAGGACAGAAAAAATCTTCTCAAAATAAATACGAACGCTCCCGAACCGTCAGAAATCACATCAAAATTCTATAAGAAAGTAAAAAACAAGGACGATGTGACGAAAATGCAATATCTTGACCTGCATATGTGGATGGCAGGGGATATACTTCTTAAAGCCGACAAAATGAGTATGGCTAATTCTCTTGAGCTTCGTGTACCTTTTCTTGATAAGGAAATTATGGGACTTGCGGAAAAAATTCCTACAAAGTATCGTGTCACCCATGAAAAAGGTACGGACGAAACAAAGTATATAACAAAGTATGCCATGAGGCTTGCCGCCAAAAAAGATACTCCTTCCCAGACCGCAAAGACTGCTGCAAAGAAAAAGCTTGGTTTCCCTGTTCCTATACGTGTATGGCTCAAAGAGGACAAATATTATAATATAGTAAAAAATGCCTTTGAGAGCGACGATGCAGATAAGTTCTTCAACAGAGAACCGCTTATTAAACTTCTTGACGACCACAGGGACGGTAAAGCCGACAACAGCCGTAAAATATGGACAGTGTTTATTTTCCTTGTGTGGTATGATGTCTATTTCAATAAAAACGGAGAATATTAATATAAATAATTGGAGGTAAAAAATATGTTTTCAGAATATCAGCATCTTATTGATTTAAGTGACTATCCTGTTTCATGGTGGAAAAAGGTTATTGAACTGGGTGAAAAAATCAAGGAAAATCCGAAGGACTTTGCACATGAGTGTGACGGAAAAATTATGGCTACTCTTTTCTATGAACCGTCCACACGCACACAGATGTCTTTTCAGACTGCTATGATTCGTCTTGGTGGTCAGATTATCGGTTTTGACAATCCTGCCAATTCGTCTGTATCAAAAGGCGAAACTATAAAGGACACCACCAAGATAGTAAGCAGTTATGCGGATATTCTTGTAATACGCCACCCTGTTGCAGGTGCTGCAAAGGCTGCTGCACTCACTGCTGACTGTTCTGTAATAAATGCAGGTGACGGCGGTCATCTTCACCCGACCCAGACACTTACCGATTTACTTACTCTCAAAATCGAAAAGAAAAAACTTTCAGGTCTTACAGTCGGAATGTGCGGAGATTTGATTAACGGAAGGACGGTTCACTCACTCTGTAAGGCACTGAGTATGTTTGAAAACAACAAGTTTATATTCATTTCAACTCCTGAACTCCGTATGCCTGCATATATAAAGGATATTATCAAGGCTAACGGAAGCACTTTCGAGGAAGTTGACACTCTTGAAGAAGCTATAGGAAAGCTTGATGTCCTTTATATGACACGTATTCAGCAGGAACGTTTTGCAAGTGAGGAAGAATATCTGGCACAGAAAAACACATACGTCCTTGACCACAGAAAAATGCTTCTTGCAAGTAAAGATATGATTGTTCTGCACCCTCTTCCGAGAGTAGACGAAATCACAGTTGATGTTGATGATGACAGCCGTGCAATGTACTTCACACAGGCTAAATATGGAGTATTCGCACGCATGGCACTTATTTTGACTATGCTGAATGAAAAGAAGTCAACAGAACTTTTAAAGGGAAAAATTTATAATGCAGTAAAATGTGACAATCCGAGATGTATAACAAACCATGAGCATTATCTTCCGAAAAGTTTCCGTTCAAGCGGTGATGAAACATTACTTGAATGTGAGTTCTGTGACGAGAGAAAACTTATATAATAATAAATTCTGTATAATATTATCAGGATATATCAGAAATCGGAGGTGTATTATGATATTTGAAAAAGCTGATGTGAATGATACGGCGAATTTAATTAAGTTAAGAAT
>CAMWVV010000047.1 GCA_947177755.1 uncultured Ruminococcus sp.
TTCTGCACCTTGACAAATTGTCTTGATTTGTGTATAATACTTATTAAGAATATACGGATTGCACTGTTCCGTGAAACAATGTACTTTTTATGAAAGGGAATATAAAAATGAAAAATTTTAAGAAAAGACTGATTGCTCTTGTTGCACTTACCTGTGTGGCTCTTTCGGCTTTTGCAGGCTGTTCCGATAAGGAAATCAGCAGTGAAAATGACGAATCGTCTATAGAACCTGTAACCGCTGTACCTTTTCAGTGGGGTGGTGATGACGATGATATTACCATTGACGGCGTTGAAATAAATCAGGACGACCCCGTTAAAGCTGACCATGTAGCTACTTCAAAATCTTCTGATGAGTCTTCTTCAGACGACAGTGAAAAAAGTAAAGACGAAGAAAATACTACAGGTTATGTGGCAGGAGAACCTGTTACCGAAATCGTTCCCGTTACTGAGGCAAACGGCGAACCTGTAACGCAGGCAGACGGTCAGCCTGTTACGGAAGTGAAGACTATTACAAATTCAACTCCTCAACCGAACAATTCTTCAAATAACGCTAACAGCAATAATAATGTCAGCAGCAACACCGATGCAAACTATGTTTCAAATACAAAAGGCAAGTATGCAATGTGGATTGACATTTCCAAAGACGAGGATTTTGTATTCAATGATTCGTTTATAAGGGTTACTTTAAAAGTAAAGGACGATGCACCCGACGGTATCTATGATATTTCGATTGACCCCGATTTGTCTTCAATCGCAGGTGTGTCTATTATTCCGGATACTATTATGAACGGCTCAATTAAGGTTGGCGACGTTTCCGCTGATGCCGTTGACGTATCATCTATGAACGGCTTTGCAATATACGGCGACAAGTTGAGTGCAAAGCAGGGAGATACAATTGATTTCTGTATAAACATGAAAGATAACCCAGGTCTTGCCGCTCTTTGTGTATGGTACTACTATGACAGCAATGCTTTTGAAATAATTGACTGTGTACCTGACGGTGAATTTGCGGTAATCTCCAGAAACAGCACCCAGATTGGTGAATAATTTAATAATAATCAACCGACATTCTGATAATCATTATGTCGGTTTTTTTATAATTTATTTTTAAATGGTATTGACAAACCCGTGAATATCTGCTATAATATATTCATACTAATTATATAGGCAATATAGAAATTATCTTAATAATATGAAAAGGAGATTTTATTATGAAAATTTATAAGACGGTCACCGAACTTATAGGCAGAACACCTCTTCTTGAACTTGTAAAAACCGAAGCAGTCAATAATCTTGAGGCAAAAATTATTGCCAAGCTGGAATATTTCAATCCTGCCGGAAGTGTTAAGGACAGAGTGGCAAAGGCTATGGTGGACGACGCAGAAGCCAAAGGTATTCTTAAAAAGGGCAGTGTTATAATCGAACCCACAAGCGGAAACACGGGAATCGGTCTTGCTGCCGTTGCTGCCGCAAGGGGATACCGTATCATTATTACAATGCCCGAAACAATGAGCATTGAACGCCGTAACCTTATGAAAGCATACGGTGCGGAGGTTGTCCTTACTGACGGTGCAGGCGGAATGAAAGCCGCTATTGCAAAGGCAGAAGAACTTGCCGGAGAAATTCCCGACAGCTTTATTCCGTCGCAGTTTTCCAATCCGTCAAATCCTGCCATACACGAAAAAACAACAGGTGTGGAAATATGGGAAGATACTGACGGAAAGGTTGATATATTTGTTTCGGGTGTTGGAACAGGCGGAACAGTAAGCGGTACGGGTGCATATCTTAAATCAAAGAATCCCGATGTAAAAATAGTTGCGGTCGAGCCGAAAAATTCGCCTGTGATTTCCGAGGGAAAAGCAGGTCCGCACAAAATTCAGGGCATAGGTGCCGGATTTATTCCTGATACTCTTAATACAGATATTTATGATGAGGTTATTACGGTAAGCAATGAAGACGCTTTTGAACAGGGGCGTGCGGTTGTAAGAAATGAAGGAGTTCTGGTCGGAATTTCTTCGGGTGCGGCATTATGGGCTGCAATACAGCTTGCAAAAAGACCCGAAAACAAGGGTAAAAATATTGTTGTACTTCTTCCTGATACAGGCGAGCGTTATCTTTCTACCCCTATGTTTGAATAAAAATAAAGACTGTCGGAAACGGCAGTCTTTTCTTAGTTATATACAATAATTGTCCCATGTGAAAGAAATATTTTTGTCTGCGATGTCCTGAATTGTTATTCCGTCAAGATATTGCGATATAAGTTTATACAGACCCTCCCATATCTCAATTGTCGGGCATTCGTTTATTCTTTCGCATTCATTGGGTTCATACTCAAGACAGGCAACAGGTGCAAGGCTTCCCTCTGTTGCTCTGAGAACTGTTCCTACAGTTAAATCGGACGCTTTTCCCGCAATCATATAACCGCCCTTATTGCCACGGCTTGCCTTTATAATACCGCTTTTATTCAGCAGTGGGACAATCTGTTCAAGGTATTTTTTTGAAATATGCTGACGTTCTGCTACATCTTTCAGTGATATATAACCGTCTTGCTGATGCATGGCAAGGTCTGAAAGCATTCTGAGTGCATATCTTCCTTTTGTGGAAATTCTCATATAATATTCTCCTTTCGTGTTTTATATATCTATTATAACATATGTTTAGTATGATTTCAAGGTCTGATATTATAGTAAAAAAATAAATTATTATTTACCACTTGACAAATCGTGATTACAGTGATATAATATTCACATAATTAAACCGTTGACGTGGAGATAAAGGTAATTATGCTTCTACAGAGAGCCTGCGGTGCTGAGAGTCGGGCGAAAAACAGGTTATCAAATGGACCACTGAGGGCGTAGTCAAATGAAAATTTTTTCAGAGTATTCTGCGACGTTAAGACGTGCGTTAACCGTCAGGAATATGTTTGTATTCCGTTAAAGTGCATGGTCTTTGTACCGTGAATCAAGGTGGTACCACGGATAAGCGTTATTCGTCCTTGACAGATTTTTAGTATCTGTCGGGGATTTTTTATTTTGTAAATTTTTGGAGGTGCATTTATGAACTTTTTACCCGAACTTGATAAAGTCAAGGAAATAGCGGAAAGCGGAAAATATGATATTCTGCCTGTAAGCTGTGAAATTATGTCAGATATCTGTACGCCTATTGAGGCGGTAAGGATTCTGAAAAACGTTTCTGCTCACTGCTATATGCTGGAATCAGTTGCGGACAAGGAAAAATGGGGACGTTACACTTTTATCGGTTTTGAGCCGAAACTTGAAATTACCTGTGCAGGTGATAATATTACAATCGGTGACATTAAAATGAAATCCGATGACCCGAGAGAACAGATAAGGCAGATTCTTTCTTCTTACAGAAGTCCGAAATTTGACTATCTGCCGTCGTTTACGGGCGGACTTGTCGGTTATTTCTCATATGATTTTCTGGGATATTCAGAACCGTCAGTAAGGATTGAAACGGAGGACACCGAAAACTTTAAGGATGTTGACCTTATGCTTTTCGACAAGGTTATTGCTTTTGACAATTTCCGTCAGAAAATAATCCTCATAGCAAATATGAATCTTAGTGAAACGGAAACAAGCTACAACAAAGCACAGCTTGAACTCAGACAGCTTGCCGAACTTCTCAGAAACGGCGAAAAAGCAAAAGAACCCGTCAGCCGTCTTACTACCGAGGTTACTCCGCTTTTCAATCAGGAAAAATATTGTGAAATGGTTGAAAAGGCTAAACACCATATTCATGAGGGCGATATTTTTCAGATTGTTCTTTCAAACCGTCTGAGTGCGGGATTTGAGGGAAGTCTTTTCAACACATACCGTGTGCTGAGAACTATAAACCCGTCGCCGTATATGTTCTATTTTTCGGGAACTGATGTTGAAATTGCAGGTGCTTCACCTGAAACACTTGTCAAGCTTGAGGACGGTATTCTTCATACTTTTCCGCTTGCCGGTACACGTCCGAGAGGCAAGACAGAAGCAGAAGATATTGAATTTGAAAAGGGTCTGCTTGCCGACGAAAAGGAACTTGCAGAACACAATATGCTTGTTGACCTTGGAAGAAATGACCTCGGCAAAATCAGCAAATTCGGTTCTGTAAAGGTTGAGAAACTGCACAGCATTGAAAGATATTCCCATGTAATGCATATCGGTTCAACCGTAAGGGGCGAAATTATTGAAGATAAATTCGATGCACTCGACGCAGTAAGTGCGGTACTTCCTGCCGGTACGCTTTCGGGAGCTCCGAAAATAAGGGCGTGCCAGCTTATTGCGGAACTTGAAAACAATAAGCGTGGAATTTATGGCGGTGCTATTGGATATATCGACTTTACGGGAAATCTTGACACCTGCATTGCAATAAGAATTGCGTACAGAAAAAACGGCAAGGTATTTGTAAGGAGCGGTGCGGGGATTGTAGCCGATTCAGTACCTGAAAAGGAATATCAGGAGTGTATAAACAAGGCGGCGGCAGTTATAAACGCACTTAAACTCGCAGAGGAGGAAGATTTATGATTTTACTGATTGACAATTATGACAGCTTTTCTTATAATCTTTATCAGCTTATCGGTGAAATCTGTCCCGACATAAAGGTTATACGCAACGACGAAATGACTGTTGAGGAAATAGAAAAACTCGCTCCCGAAAGAATAATTATATCTCCCGGTCCTGGCAGACCTGAAGATGCAGGTATCATAATTGAAGCGGCAAGGACGGTATGTCAGAAAATACCGACTTTGGGCGTATGTCTCGGACATCAGGCAATATGTGCGGCTTACGGTGCGGAAATAACTTATGCTAAAAAGCTTATGCATGGTAAGCAGTCAACTATAAAATTCAGCGGAAACTGTCCGATTTTCAGGGGAATAGACGAAAATGCACCTGTTGCAAGATACCATTCACTCGCTGCAAATCCCGAAACAGTTCCCGAATGCTTTGAAGTGACGGCGGTTGCGGACGACGGCGAAATAATGGCGGTTCAGCACAGGGATTATAAAATTTTCGGCGTGCAGTTCCACCCTGAATCAATAATGACCCCCGACGGGAAAATTATGCTTGCTAATTTTATTAATATGAATGGAGATGACTTCAATGATTAAAGAAGCAATTATGAAAATCGTTGACAAACAGGATTTGACTTACGATGAGGCTTATAAGGTAGTATCGGAAATTATGTCAGGTCAGACTACTCCCACACAGAATGCGGCGTTTCTTGCTGCTCTTTCCACAAAAAGTACAAAAGCCGAAACTATTGAAGAAATAACAGGCTGTGCGGCTGCCATGCGTGATGCTGCAACTAAATTTGAAAATGACCTTGACCTTCTCGAAATAGTAGGTACAGGCGGTGACAATGCACAGAGTTTCAATATTTCGACAACTTCAGCGCTTGTTATTGCATCGTCGGGGATTCTCGTTGCAAAACACGGCAACCGTGCGGCATCGTCACTTTGTGGCACTGCCGACTGTCTCGAAGCACTCGGAGTAAATATTAACCTTGAACCCGAAAAATGCCGTCAGCTGCTGAATGAAGTGGGATTCTGCTTTTTCTTTGCACAGAAGTATCATACTTCAATGAAATATGTCGGTGCTATCAGAAAAGAACTCGGTATACGTACTGTTTTCAACATTCTCGGACCTCTCACGAATCCGTCAAATCCTGACAGGCATCTTCTTGGTGTTTATGACAGGTCACTTCTTGAACCTGTTGCGGAAGTTCTTATGAAACTCGGTTCAAAGCGTGGCATGGTAGTTTATGGAACAGATAAGCTTGACGAAATTTCATTAAGTGCATCTACAGCAGTATGCGAGTATAAGGACGGCTGGATGAAAAATTATGAAATTACCCCCGAACAGTTTGGATTTGAGAGATGTACAAAAGACGATTTAAAGGGCGGTACTCCTGCCGAAAATGCCGAAATAACAAGAAAAATTCTCAGCGGTGAAATTACTGGACATAAAAGAAACGCTGTTCTTCTTAACGCAGGTGCTGCTATTTATATAGGCGGTAAGGCGGATTCTGTGGCGGACGGCGTAAAGTGTGCGTGTGAACTTATCGACTCGGGAAAAGCCCTTGCAACTCTTGAAAAACTTATTGAAGTTTCCAACAGCTGAGGTATGAAATATGACGATTCTTGAAAAACTTGCCAGTCACGCTTTTGAACGTGTAGAAAAGGCAAAGCAGAAAATTTCTGCCGACGAAATAAAAGAACGTGCGTTATCTATGCCGACAGGTGACTTTGAATTTGAAAAGGCACTTTCTAAAGACGGTATGTCTTTTATATGTGAATGTAAAAAAGCTTCTCCCTCAAAAGGTGTTATTGCGGAGAAATTCCCGTATTTACAGATAGCTAAAGAATACGAAAAGGCTGGAGCGGACTGTATTTCCGTGCTTACAGAACCGAAATGGTTTTTAGGAAGTGATGAGTATTTAAGGGAAATTTCGGAAAGCGTTTCAATACCGTGTATACGCAAGGACTTTACAATTGACGAATATATGATTTATGAAGCTAAGGTTTTAGGTGCAAAGGCTGTACTTCTGATATGTTCGATTCTCACGGGTGAACAGATTAGAAATTATATAGAAATCTGCGATAAACTGGGAATTTCCGCACTTGTTGAGGCTCACGACGAAAACGAAATAAAAACCGCTGTGAATGCAGGTTCACGTATTATAGGCGTAAACAATAGAAATCTCAGTGACTTTACGGTTGATACTGGAAACAGTAGACGTATGAGGGAACTTGTGCCGTCAGACATAATTTTTGTATCGGAAAGCGGAGTTAAAAACGCTGAAGATATAAAACTGCTCCGTGAGGCAGGTGCGGACGCTGTTCTTATCGGTGAAACTCTTATGAGAGCAGACGACAAAACCGCCAAACTGGCAGAACTGCGGGGAAATTTATGACTAAAATAAAAATGTGCGGTTTAAGCCGTCCTTGCGACATTGAATACGCTAATGAAGTTAAGCCTGAATTTATAGGTTTTGTGTTTGCCGAAAAAAGCAGACGTTATGTGACACCCGAAAAAGCTTCTGAACTGCGGAAAAATCTTGATGGCAATATAATTGCTGTCGGGGTTTTTGTCAACGCTGATATTGATTTTACAGCAGAACTGGTGAAAAGTAAAATTATTGACATGGTACAGTTACACGGTTCGGAAGATGACAACTATGTAAAAAATCTCCGTCAGCTTGTTGACGTTCCGATAATACAGGCTTTTGTTATTAAAAATCCGTCTGATATTAAGAAAGCGGAACAGTCAACGGCGGATTATATACTTCTTGATTCGGGACTGGGTTCGGGAAAGATTTTCGACCATTCACTTATAAATATAAACCGTCCGTATTTTCTCGCAGGAGGACTTACTCCCGAAAACGTCGGGGAAATTTCCCACAGTCTTAAACCTTATGCGGTTGATGCGAGTTCGTCACTCGAAACGGACGGTTACAAGGATATAAACAAAATGAGAGCGTTTGCGAACGCTATCAGAAGAAAGGATTGATTTGATATGTCAAAAGGCAGATTCGGTGTACACGGCGGACAGTATATCCCCGAAACTCTCATGAATGCCATTATAGAACTCGAAAATGCTTATAATCATTATAAATATGACCCCGATTTTCAGCGTGAACTTACAGAACTTCTTGATAACTATGCAGGAAGACCGTCAATTCTGTACTATGCGGAAAAACTTACAAGGGAACTCGGCGGAGCTAAAATTTATCTCAAGCGTGAAGACTTAAACCATACAGGTTCGCACAAGATAAATAATGTTCTCGGTCAGGCACTTCTTGCAAAGAAAATGGGTAAAACACGTCTTATTGCCGAAACGGGAGCAGGTCAGCACGGTGTTGCAACGGCTACAGCGGCGGCACTTCTTGATATGGAATGTGTTGTGTTTATGGGTGAGGAAGATACAAAGCGTCAGGCACTCAACGTCTACAGAATGAAACTTTTAGGTGCTGATGTAGTTCCCGTAAAGACAGGTACGGCAACTCTTAAAGATGCAGTTTCCGAAGCTATGAGAGAGTGGACTTCACGTATCAGCGATACACATTATTGTCTGGGTTCAGTTATGGGTCCTCACCCGTTCCCGACAATTGTACGTGATTTTCAGGCGGTTATTTCCCTTGAATCAAGAAGTCAAATTCTTGAAAAAGAGGGCAGACTTCCCGATGCTGTTATTGCCTGCGTCGGCGGAGGTTCAAACGCTATCGGAAGTTTTTATCACTTTATTCCCGATGAAAAAGTACGCCTTATAGGCTGTGAAGCCGCAGGACGTGGCATTGATACCTTTGAAACTGCCGCAACTGTAAATACTGGAAAAATAGGTATTTTTCACGGTATGAAGTCATATTTTTGTCAGGACGAATACGGTCAAATTGCCCCCGTTTATTCGATTTCGGCAGGTCTTGACTATCCTGGTGTAGGTCCTGAACACGCTAATCTCCATGACATAGGGCGTGCGGAGTATGTTCCCATAACGGACGACGAAGCAGTAAATGCTTTTGAGTATCTCTCAAGAACTGAGGGAATTATTCCTGCTATCGAATCGGCACACGCTGTTGCATATGCAATGAAACTCGCTCCCACTATGGACAAGGACAAGATTATTATTGTAACTGTTTCGGGACGTGGAGACAAGGACTGTGCAGCTATTGCACGTTACAGAGGGGAGAATATCTATGAGTAATATAAAAAAGGCTTTTGAAAACGGCAAGGCTTTTATACCGTTCATTACCTGCGGTGACCCCGACCTTGAAACGACTGCCAAAGTAGTACGTGAGGCAGTAAAGAACGGTGCTGACCTTATTGAACTTGGTATACCTTTTTCAGACCCGACTGCCGAAGGTCCTGTTATTCAGGGTGCAAATATAAGAGCATTGGCAGGCGGTGTGACTACTGACAAGGTTTTTGATTTGGTTGTCGAACTCCGCAAAGATATTAAAATTCCTATGGTTTTCATGACATATGCAAATGTTGTTTTTTCATACGGTGCTGAACGTTTTATGAAAAAGTGTGCCGAAACAGGCGTTGACGGAATAATTCTTCCCGATTTGCCTTTTGAGGAAAAAGAGGAGTTTGCCGAATGTGCGAGACAGTACGGCATTGACATGATTTCACTTATTGCCCCCACTTCCGAAAACAGAATAGCCATGATTGCCAAAGAGGCAGAGGGCTTTATATATGTTGTATCAAGTCTCGGCGTTACAGGTACAAGAACAGAAATAACCACGAATATCGGCGATATTGTTTCAGTAATCCGTGAAAATACTGATGTTCCGTGTGCTGTCGGATTTGGTATCTCGAATCCTGAGCAGGCTAAGAAAATGGCAGGACTTTCCGACGGTGCAATAGTAGGGTCGGCAATAATAAAGATTATTGAAAAATACGGTAAAGATTCTCCGAAATATGTAGGAGAGTACATAAAAAGCATGAAAGACGCTATACGTTGAAACAGGAGTTTTATAATAATGAATGATTTTATTATACCACCGAATCATGTTAATTTCAAGGCAAGGAAACTTTTTGGCGAAATGGGTACTATAATTGACGGTTCAATAGCTTATGTTGATTTGAACGGCGGAGGTCCTACAGAACAGCATACACATGAACATAATCACTTGTTTATCGTGACAAAAGGTGAGGCAAAAATTAAACTTGCTGACAATGAAGTAATCGTGAAAAAAGACGAATCATTTTTAGTTGAGGGTAAAATTCCGCACTCCGTATGGAATAATATTCAAGGCGAAACTGTAATGATTGGAATTTCATTAAAATAAATAATAAAGCCCGAAAGCATTTTATAAGCTTTCGGGCTTAAATTATCTTTCAAAAGGTTTGTTGAACGAACCTATTTCAATTAAATTTCCTTCAGGGTCAGCAATATAACAAGTTCTTTGTCCCCAAGGTTCTGTTACAGGTTCTAATATGGGTGTTGCACCTTTGGAGATTACTTTATGATATTCGATGTCAACTTCTTCAAATGTATCAACATATAATGCAATTTCAAAATGACCGTTTACACCTTTAAGATATTCATATTTTCTGCTGGTCATTTTTTCAAAATCATTTCTTCCATAAAGCAGAAATAATGTGCTGTCTTTAACAAGATATACATTTGATGTGTTTTCATCTTCTTTAATTTCAAAGCCGAGTACGTCTCTATAGAAACGAATCATTTCAGCCATGTCATTAACAAACAATCCGAAACCGTCTAATTTCATAATTATTCCTCTTTATCTGAAATTTTTATGAAAATGGTGTGATTTCGCCGTTTTTCAACATTTCCTCAACAGCGTTTTGTGACTCGCTCGCCATAAGTTCCGCTTTTACATTTGCGTTAAATATCAATGATGCAGAAGCAGAATTTGACGGCTTGACTGTTTCGGTCTGCATATTCTTTTCTATAAACATCTGACGGAGAAGTCCTAAATCAAAGCTGTCAAGCACACCGTCCCCGTTCACATCAAAAAGAGAATAGTTTTCTTCGGTAATCTGGTGATTTTTACGTCCTAAAATATAGTTTGAAAGTGATACAAGGTCAGCCACTCTGTAGGGACATTCAATTTCAGAATCAAGAGTTTTAAATAAAAGATACTTATAAATCGTGTTAGCCCAGTTTATGCCTATTCGTGCGTAACCTTTTTCATTAGGGTGTACGCCGTCTTCTAAATACTTGTCTTTCTCTATAGTCAGACCGTTTTCTTCGATGGCACTGTAGATGTCCGCAAACTCAACATTTTTTCCCTCGTCCTGAAGCTTGTCAACAAGTACGGGAATTGAATTATTGTATTTGTCAACATAATCATTTATTATTTTATCGAAATCTTCGGGGGTGTTGCTGAATTTTACATCACCGTAAGCCCAGCACCAGTCAAAAACCTGAACAGCGTCAATGTGCGGAATTGTGCTTACAAATATAACTGTATCGTCTCTTGTGTTGTCGGAAATATAATTGATGAGATTTTCAAGACGGTCTGTTATACCGTCGTTGTAGGCACTTAAAATGTCATTTGTGCCAATCTGCAACATAATAATATCGGGGTCATAAGTCTGCAACATATTGCCGTCCTGTAAGGTTTCAAGAATACCCTGTCTTGTTTCTGTACCGTCCATGTACTGAATGGCATAACCGCTGTAACCGCAGTGGTTTGTATCATAGGAGACTTCTTCTTTCAGCCATGTGAAAGTTTCGGGATAGTCGGAGTTAGAACCTACCATATCAACGTTGAAATCCTGTTCAAGAAAATGATAGAAGTATTTTCTGTAACCGCCTGATGACTGGTAACCATGTGTGATTGAGTCGCCTATGGGCATGATTTTAAAAGTTTCGTCGCTGATTTTTTCGTCCTCTGCAATAGCTGTCATGTTCTGCATTGCAAAAAATGTCACCGACATAACGCCTGTGGTTATAATTGACATAATTTTTCTTTTCATGTTTATACCTCCTTAAAATTTGAGAATTTTGTCACGGTAGTATTCATATTGTTTTTTCCTTAATTCAATTTCTTTATATAGTTCTTTTATAAGCAGTTCGTTTTTTTCAGAATATTCGTCAAGTATTCTGACAATTTCACGCTGTACTTCTAAAGGTGGTATGGGAATTTGAATTGAACTGAGATTTTTTGGAGTAACTTCTATCACTTTTGTACCATGTGCAATTTTCTTTTTTTGCTCAAAGAACATACTTGAATGGAAATAATATGTTAAATATTTTGGATTTTGATTGTGATGTATAATAGCTGTGTGTCCGCTGACCGCAACGCTTTCATTACCTTGCCATGTCAAACATTTACATACATCTTCAATATTTTCACTTGTTACTGCCATAATAATATCATCACGTTCAGCATACTTCTGTTTACTGGCTTTTTCTTCACTTATAAATGTTAAAGTTTTATCCGCAAAGAATTTGTATTTTGTATAAATTTGTCCGTAGTGAATACAAGGTACTCCCGTTTCACAAAAATCTTTTTTCTGAAAGTTTCCACCTCTGCTTATTTCCGCAATCTCTCCTAAAGTTTTGAACTCCACGCCGTCGGGGCAAAATTCATTTATCAGCTTTTCAAGTTTCGTCATTGTTTCACCTTCTTTATAAATATTATTATACTAATTTTAACATCTTTTAAATATTTTGTCAATAAAAAATTTCAGATAACCTGAGCAAACAACTTGTATTTTAATGGAAAAGTATGGTATAATATACATAGTGCAGATAAAAAATGACAAAAGTATAAGGATTTTGTGCATTGTCATTGTTGTTAAAAAAATAACAATCTTTCTGCGTAAATTTAAATGTACTGGAGGAATAGTATGGATAACAGAAACTATGAAATTGTTGACAGCGTTGAACAGCTTGAAAAAGCTATTGAACGTGTACGGAAGGCTCAGAAAGCTTTTTCGTCGTATACTCAGCAGCAGGTGGATAAGATTTTTCTTGCGGCTGCAATAGCTGCCAATAAAGAACGTATCCCCCTTGCAAAACTTGCGGTTGAGGAAACAGGAATGGGAATTGTTGAAGATAAGGTGATTAAGAATCACTATGCTTCCGAGTACATTTATAACAAGTACAGAGATACAAAGACCTGTGGCGTTATCGAAGAAAACAAGGCTTACGGAACTAAAAGGATTGCCGAACCTATCGGCGTTATTGCGGCAGTAATTCCCACCACAAACCCTACTTCAACAGCTATATTCAAGACACTGCTTGCACTCAAGACAAGAAATGGTATCATAATAAGTCCTCACCCGAGAGCAAAAAAGTCTACAATTGCAGCAGCTAAAACGGTTCTTGAAGCGGCTGTTAAGGCAGGAGCTCCTGAAGATATAATTTCGTGGATAGACGTGCCGAGCCTTGAAATGACGAATCTTGTCATGCGTGAAGCAGACATTATACTTGCCACAGGCGGTCCGGGAATGGTAAGGGCGGCTTATTCAAGCGGAAAGCCAGCTCTTGGCGTAGGTGCGGGAAATACGCCTGCAATTATTGACGAATCGGCGGACATTATTCTTGCCGTTAACTCAATCATTCATTCAAAGACTTTTGACAACGGCATGATTTGTGCGTCTGAACAGTCAACAATTGTCCTTGAAAGTATCTATGATAAAGTAAAGGCTGAATTTTCCGCAAGAGGCTGTTATTTCCTCAGTGACGAAGAAAAGGAAAAAGTAAGAAAAGCTATTTTAATAAACGGTTCACTTAATGCGAAGATTGTCGGACAGAGTGCATATAAAATTGCGGAAATTGCAGGTGTGAGTGTTCCCGACGGAACTAAAATTCTTATAGGAGAAGTGGAAAGCACTGAACTTTCAGAAGAATTTGCACATGAAAAACTTTCCCCCGTTCTTGCAATGTACAAATCCCCCGATATTCAGGACGCTTTTGAAAAGGCGGAAAAACTTATAGCTGACGGCGGTTACGGTCATACATCGTCGATATATCTTGATGTGAAAACACAGCAGAACAAGCTTGACGAATTTCAGAGAAGAATGAAAACCTGTCGTATTCTTGTAAATACTCCGTCGTCGCAGGGTGGTATAGGTGATATATATAATTTCAACCTTGCACCGTCACTCACACTGGGCTGTGGTTCATGGGGCGGAAACTCTGTCAGTGAAAACGTTGGTGTAAAGCATCTTATTAATATAAAGACCGTTGCCGAGAGGAGAGAAAATATGCTGTGGTTCAGAACGCCTGAGAAGATTTATATGAAACGTGGCTGTCTGCCCGTAGCACTTGACGAAATCGGTACGGTTATGAATAAAAAACGTGCGTTTATAGTTACAGATAAATTCCTTTATGAAAACGGCTATACAAAGCCGATTACGGACAAGCTTGATGAAATGGGAATACAGCACACAGTTTTCTTTGATGTTGAACCCGACCCTACGCTTGAATGTGCTGAAAAAGGTGCGGAACATATGACATCTTTTAGACCTGACGTTATTATTGCACTCGGCGGAGGTTCTGCAATGGACGCTGCAAAAATCATGTGGGTACTTTATGAACACCCCGAAGTTGATTTTATGGATATGGCTATGCGTTTCATGGATATAAGAAAAAGAGCATATACTTTCCCGAAAATGGGCGAAAAGGCTTATTTTGTGGCAATTCCGACATCAGCAGGTACAGGCTCTGAGGTAACGCCTTTTGCGGTTATAACGGACGGAAAAACAGATGTTAAATATCCTCTTGCAGACTATGCACTTCTGCCGAATATGGCAATTGTTGACGTTGATTTCCATATGACTGCCCCGAAAGGTCTTACTGCTGCATCGGGCATTGATGCTGTAACGCACGCTGTTGAGGCTTACGCTTCAATGATGGCAACCGACTTTACCGACGGCTTGGCTTTAAGAGCTTTGAAGATTATATTTGAATATCTTCCGCAGGCTTATGAGGACGGCGAAAATAATCCGTTGGCAAGGGAAAAAATGGCAAATGCCGCTACAATGGCAGGTATGGCATTTGCGAATGCATTTTTAGGCGTGTGTCATTCAATGGCTCATAAACTCGGTGCATTTCATCATCTTCCGCATGGTATCGCCAACGCCCTTTTAATAGAAGACGTTATGCGTTTCAATGCATCTGCAACTCCTGCAAAAATGGGTACTTTCTCACAGTACAGTCACCCTCATACCCTTGAACGTTATGCGGAAATTGCCGATACTCTCGGTTTAGGCGGTAACAGCAACACCGAAAAACTGGAAAATCTTATAAATGCCATAAGGGAACTGCGTCATAAAATCGGCATAAAGGATACTGTGGCAGACTATGGAATAGATGAGCAGGCTTTTCTTGACCGTCTTGACGAAATGACCGAGCAGGCTTTTGACGACCAGTGTACAGGTGCAAACCCACGTTATCCGCTTATGAGTGAAATTAAGCAGATGTATCTTAACGCTTACTACGGAAAGACTTTTGAAGAGAAGTCATATCCCGTCAACTGATTGGAGGAGTGCAGAATGAATACTGAAAATATAATTGCCGAAAGAATAAACAAGAAGATTTACCGTGACGGCGATAAGGTTATAAAGCTTTTCAATGAGGACTACTCAAGGGCGGACGTTCTCAATGAAGCACTGAATCATGCCCGTGCAGAAGAAACGGGGCTGAATATTCCCGAACTTTATGAAGTTACGAGAATAGACGGAAAATGGGCGATTGTCATGGAGTATATAGAGGGCAGTAATATTGCGGACTTAATCGCATCAAATCCTGCAAAATATGATGAATATATGAATCTTTTCGTTGATATACAGCTTGAAATACAGTCAAAAAGGTCTCCGCTTCTCAGTCAGCTCAGGGACAAGATGAACCGTAAAATAAGCCTTACAGAACTTGACGACACAACAAAATACGAACTTTACACACGTCTTGCAAGCACTCCCGACCACAGAAAACTTTGTCATGGTGACTATACGCCGTCAAACGTCATAATCAGACCCGACGGAACTCCGTATATTATTGACTGGTCGCACGCAACTCAGGGCAATGCTTCCGCAGACGCAGCAAGGACTTATCTCACTTTCTGTCTTAAAGGAAATATTGAAGGTGCGGAAAAATATCTTGACATTTTCTGTGCAAAGAGCGGTACGGCAAAAAAATATGTTCAGTCATGGATGCCGATTGTTGCGGCTTCACAGTCCGTCAAAAAGAACTGTAAAGAGCGTGATATTCTGCTTTCATGGGTAAATGTTGTTGACTATGACTGATTTGAAACAAGGGCGGGGAAACCTGCCCTTATGCCATATACATTAAATGAAAGGGGATTATACTGTTGAAATCATATGTTTTGCGTTTATTGTCTGTTATATTTGTAGTTACATATATTTTTATTTTATTCGGCTGTGACAAAAAGAATGAAACTGATATGTTTAACATATTGGACAAGTCTGTAAATATCATTGATGTGGTAACTGAAACTTATTCTGATGAAGATATGTTTGATGAGATTGACACTAAAAAATATAC
>CAMWVV010000048.1 GCA_947177755.1 uncultured Ruminococcus sp.
AATTAAGAGAATATAAACAAATTTATTTTAACTTGTTATCGGCTTTATAATAAGCTGTTGTTTCTCTTTTTGTTGTAATACGCTTGTTCCAACTCTTTTTTTCATAAAATTTTCCTTTTATCTTTTTTGAACTTTTTGTTAATTTTTTGCCTTATTCAATGGCTTTCCATTGAATGAGGCACTTTTTTTGTCCTATTACAGAGGAATACTGCGGAGTTCCTCAATATTATTATTTTAAGGAGTGTGCAGTGTGGAAGTTTTTGCAAACGGAAAAAATATTCCTACTTATTCATTCGGTAATCTTTTTACACAGGGTGAACGTTTAGCCGATACAATCAATATTATTGTTGACCGTTTCTACAATGATACTGATTTGAGCAATGCCAGCTTTCTGATGAAAGGCGTTACGGAGGACGGCTGGGAAATTAATCAGGTTATTGCCTCAAAAAGAGCAGATATTAAAAAAATTAATCTTAAGTGGAATGTTTCAGGTGATTTTACAATTAACTGCGGAAATCTTCAGCTTGAACTAAGTGCGTATTACCCGAAAAATGATGAGATTAATACCATAATAAAGTATAGTATGCCGTCTGTTTATGTTAAACCGTCACCGAACGGAAAAAATGCTCCTCTGCCCGAAACAATCGAGCAGGCGGTGGGTAATATAGCGATAGCAACAGACGAGGGGCTTAAAGCTATTCAGGAGAAAGTAGACGGTTTTGATATTGACGAAGTGAAGCAGCGTCTTGACATCATGGAGGCGAATAATGCCGTTTATCTTGCACGTCCTGAAGTAATCGCCGTGACGCAGAAAGAGTATGATTCATCAGAACATAAGAAAAATTCGCTTTACGTTATTATAAAGGAGAAATGACTATGACAGGAAACGGAACACTTGAAAGTCCATATATCATTATGAATGCCGATGACCTCTATTCTATGGCGGAAACAGGAGGTGACGATGTTTGTTTCAGTCTTGGTACTGATATAGACCTGAGTTTTACGGAGTACGCCGACAAGTTTGAACCGATACCGCTGAAATGTCTGAAGTTCAGCGGAAACGGCTATATGATACGCAATGTAAACAGGAATATTCCCGACGGCTCAGTAAATATGTTCACAATTATAAATGATACGGAAAACAGTACAGTTACTGTTGATAATCTTGTGCTGGAAAATATACGTCTGATAGGAAGTGACGTTTTTCTTTTCGCTTCAAAAGACGGTAAGAAATATAACCTGTCGCTTGAATACTGTTCTTTTACTGTAAATGAAGCTGTGTACACGTCAGAGGCAAAAAATACAGACGGCACAAGAAACTGTCTTATTCATGATACAAATATTTATGTTGATACTGATTACTGTAATTTTTCTGTACAGGTCGATTTTATAAAAACACACGCACTTTTTTCAGGAGATATAATCCGTCATACACAGATAAAATCAGAACTGAGTACCATTGATTTTTCGCACGTAGATGATAATTATGATGCAATTCTTTCGGGTGTTACAATTTCGGATTCGTATATGTTTTGGTCAATTAAAAGACGTGCGGGCAATGTATCGGCTAATTTCAATATGTCGTCAAATGACTGCACTTTCAGCAGATTCTATGTGGTCTGTGAACCGATTTCGAGTATTGCTACAATTTACTGGAAAGGACAGATAGGAACGCCTTGTTTTTATGATTTGGAAGTACTTAAAAAACATCTTTCAAATGCTAAAATTGACTCGGGGTCGTCATCTTCTTCCGCAAACTCAAAAAATATTCTGGCACTTACAACTGCACAATGTAAAGATGCAGAATATCTGCGCTCTGTCGGTTTTGACTGTCTGGGGGCGGAAGAATGAGTTTTTATGTACTGGACGGGAGAAACAACGGTTATCCGTGTATATCCGAATTGCAGGATATGAACGGCACGGATATGAAAAAACCTTATAACAGCAGTTATTTTATGGCTGGAAATGAAGTGAACGGCGGTTATCCGTCGCTGATTTGTATGAAAAATGTTCCGAAGACTGATATGAAAATTCCTTATCCGCATGGTGCTTTTATATGTCTCGGTGATGACTTCAACGACGGCTATCCATTTATAGCGGAAATAAACAATGTCGGACTGCAAACGTATTCTTCTATTTATTTCGGTGAAAATCACATCAGTAAACTTTATTTAAACGGTGAATACATAACAAAGGCTTACTGCAACGAACAGGAAGTTTTCAGTGTGAAATATATTAAAGTATAAAAATAAAACGGTACTCACTGTACAGGAGTACCGTTGTTTTTATTTGTTGTCATGGGTCATGTTGTTGAAATTTGTGGATGCTTTGAGAGTAGTACTGATTTTTGACTTTACCGTCTTTATGTTCTGGAGATTTTTTGTATAGTAAGTTTCCGTATCGTTAAGCATTTTCGCAATTGATAAGGCTGCATTCTGCTGAATGTTCTTTGAGGCGTTCTGAGCCTTTGTGAGTATGTCTATGGCTTTTTTTCTTGCCTCGACAACTATTGCTTCCTTTGAAACAATCTGTGCCGCTCTGTCCTCAGCTCTGCGGATAATATCTTCTGCACTTGATTTTGCCGCACTCAGAATACGCTGGCTTTCACTCTCAATCTTTTTTGCTTCCTTGAGTTCCTGCGGAATATTCAGACGAATGTCGTTTACAAGTTCTCTCATGCGTTCACCGTCTATAATTTTTTTATGCTGAACAAATGGAACAGATGCCGCATCGTCAAGCAGTTCATCTATTTCGTCAAGAATTTCTTCAATATTCATAAAATCTACCTTTCTTTAATAAGTCTCTGCTGTATATTATCAAGAATATTTTCGGGTACAAAATGACTTATGTCACCGCCGAAATAGGCAATTTGCTTTACAACGCTTGAACTCAGATACATATTTTCAGCAGCAGTTGTAAGGAATACTGTTTCCGCACCTGCATATAACTTTTTATTGGCAAGTGCCATCTGGAACTCATATTCAAAGTCGCTTACGGCACGGAGTCCCTTTACAATTGCTATAGCACCTACATTTCTGACATAATCGGCAAGAAGTCCGTCAAGTATATCAATAACGACATTATCAATGTTATGTGTGACCGATTCTATCATAAGCATTCTTTCGGTAGCTGTGAAACTGGGTGCGGACTTTCCTGCATTGCGTGAAATCAGTACAATAACTTTGTCAAAGAGTTTTGAGGCTCTTGTAATTATATCAAGATGACCAAGTGTTACAGGGTCAAAGCTTCCTGGGCATACTGCTATTCTTCTCATTCTTCCGACACCTCCGGAACGGGTTTACATAATATGGAAACATTGATTTTTCCGTATCGGTAAGTTTTCCTCAGTATAAGGTTTTCGGGAGTGGCAGGCTCGTCCGCCTCTGCTTCGTATTCACATATAACAAGACCGCCGTCCCTGAGTTTTTTTGCCGCAAAAGGCAGAATATTATCAATGTGATTGTGACGGTACGGCGGGTCGAGAATGATAATATCGAACATATTTCTTGTAAGCCTGATATAGTCATAGCTGTCACGGTTTATAACTTCGGACTGTCTTTCAAATTTAACAGTACGGATATTTTCGTTTATACAGCGTATGGCTCTCTGTGAACTGTCCACAAAAACAGCCCTTGACGCTCCTCGGCTTATTGCCTCAATACCCATCTGACCGCTTCCTGCGAAAAGATCAAGAACATAAGCATTTTCTATTTCAAACTGAATTGCCGAGAAAACGGCTTCTTTTACTTTGTCTGTAGTAGGTCTTACGTCAAGACCTTCGGGGGCATTAAGCCGTCTGCCCCTTGCAATACCTGTAATAACTCTCATCATATGCTCCGCAGCCGCACGGATAAAAGTGCGGTTTTCCGCATTTACGGCATACGGATGCCGAATTTATACAATATTTATTATACCTTATTTTGCGTTATTTGTCTATATTTTTTTAAAAAGATAGGTAAAAACCAACAAAAAATATTTTTCGGGTTTGTCGGTTTTGACATAATTTTTTATGAAATATCGGATTATGTCATATACTACTGGTTATTGTCTGTTGAAATAATCTATTCTGCCTGACGGTCTGAAATATGTTCTTATATAGCCGTCAGTTGAAAGTATGACGAACTCGTTTGACTGTTCTATATAATATACACCGTCGCCGTCCTCTGCCTCATACTTAAAAAGTGCGTCGGGATTGTTTATAACGTCGCTTGCACCTTTTTCATATTCCTGAGCATTCTGATAACCGAAATCATCATAAAACTCACTGCCATGTTTTTCAAAATGCTGATTAAGCAGTTTTTCGTTGCGGAAATGATATTCAACATAATTATTGTTGTCCGTAAAATATTCCGTAGTTTCTTCGGAAAAGATTTCTGTTACTGCTTCTGTAATAGTTTCAGTTACTGTTTCTGATTCATTTTCCGTAATTGATTCGATGACTGATTCTGTAGATATTTCGGCTTCTGTTTCTGATACAGAAGTTTCAGCAATTAAACTGTCGCTTGCTGAAATGTCGTCGGGCTTATTGTCAAGGTTAAAAAATACGGTTAAAGCTGCGCCTAAAAATACTGCCACACCTGAAATAATACTTATAATTTTCTTATTCATAATATAATATCCTCAAACTTTGCATTTATGGATTTGGCGAGTTCGGTGGGTGAAAGACGTATTTGTGTACCGATTCTTCCTCCGCTTATGTAGAATAACGGCAGTTTTTCGGCGGTATTGTGAATAACCGTTATAAACTGTTTTTTCATTCCTATCGGAGTACAGCCCCCACGCACATAACCCGTAATTTTTGTTATGTCCTTTACATGAATAAGTGCAACGGATTTTTCACCTACGCTTTTTGCGGCTTTTTTCAAATCAAGTTCAAGTGCAACAGGGAGCAGGAAACAATAATAATTTCCTGTTTTGCCCTGTGCGACAAGTGTTTTGAAAGTTTCATCAAGAGGCTGACCGAGAGCATCGGCACAATGAACGCCGTCAATAAATTCGTCGCACTGATATACCTGAAAAGTATAGTCTATTTTATTTTTTTCAAGAAAACGCATTGCGTTTGTTTTTACTTCCTTTGCCATATAATCACCTTATTTCTGTGAATTTATTTTACTATAGATACAACCGCAGTAATTCTGCCTGTAAAGATTATACTGTTTTGAAAGCTGTATTGAATGTTTGTAGCCATCATGTTTTTTGAAGTCCGAAACAAGATATTTCATACCGCATTCTTCCGAAACTTGCGAACCGCATTCGTTTATGAAAGTACAGTCTTTATGCGGACTTATTGTCAGCGTTGTTGTGAAGTAATCAAAGCCGAGCTGTTTTGCCTTTGCTCCTGCCATTCGCAGACGGTAAGATATACATTTCTGACATCTTTCACTTCTTTCGGGAAGTGTTTCAAGACCCTTTGCCAGTTCGTAGAAAGGCGACGGGTCATATGGTTCTTCAATTACATTCGTATCAAGATTCATTTCACGGACAAGTCTTTTCAGTTCTTCAAAGCGGTATACAAACTCACTTTCGGGTGAAATGTTGGGATTGCAGAAATAAAGTGTTATATCAAAATATTTTTCAAGGTAAGTCAGCGTATGACTACTGCACGGAGCGCAGCAGGCGTGCAGTAAAAGAGACGGTTTTTCACCGTTTTTTTCTATTTCTGAAAGCTTGTCATCAAGAATTTTTCCATAATTTACTTTTAACATTATTTTCCCTCAAGATTTTTCAGTGCTTTAAGTTCGTCACGGTTTACTTTTATTTCTGCGTCCTTAAGCAGTCTAACTTCACTTCTGTCAAAAATTACGGGAACTTCCGATTTATCGGTTTTTATACGGAGTTTTCCTGTAATTATATTGGCTTCCTCCACACGTCCCTTGTCGCCGTCGGGAGTAACGACTAAAGCACCCACTTTCGGTGTTATTTTAAGAAGTGCTTCATAGGCGTTCTGTTCGTTTTTTAGGCAGCACATAAGTCGTCCACACGTTCCAGAAATTTTTGTGGGATTGAGCGAAAGTCCTTGTTCCTTTGCCATTTTTATTGATACGGGCTGAAAATCTCCGATATAGCTTTTACAGCAGAATTCACGTCCGCATATGCCCAGACCGCCGAGTATCTTGGCTTCGTCACGCACGCCTATCTGTCTCAATTCTATACGTGTTCTGAAAACAGCCGCAAGGTCTTTTACAAGTTCACGGAAGTCAACACGGTTTTCAGCGGTAAAATAGAATAAAAGCTTGTTGTTGTCAAAAGTACATTCAACATCGACAAGATTCATTTTGAGTTTTCTTGCCTTTATTTTTTCTTCACATATTCTGAAAGCGTCTTTTTCTTTCTGTTTGTTTTTTGCGACAATTTTCATATCATTTTCGTCTGCCATTCTGACAACGGGTCTGAGAGGTGAAGCAAGTTCATAGTCCTCGATTTTTCTGTTTGCAATTGCCACTTCTCCGCATTCTGTTCCGTTCACCGTTTCTACAATAACTCTGTCACCGACTTTTAAATTTAAACCCTCTGGTGAGAAATAGTATATTTTCCCTACCTTTTTAAAACGTATTCCTGTTATTTCCTTCATAATTTATTCTCCAGTCTTTATATTATGATTTCGGTTATTTCCGCACATAGAGCCGAAAGTGCAAGCGGTATGCTTACATTGCATTCCACCGTATTCCATGTCCTTTCGATACTTCTGTGAATTTTTTCTGCCATACGTGATGTAAGCATATAGGAGAGTTTAACTGCTCCCTCACGGAAGCAGCCTATATTTTCCGCATTGTTATCCTGAATAAGCACCGCTGAATCTCTTATAAGCTTGTCAAGCATTGAAAGAACGGTTTTAACATCATTTCTTTCCTTGCCGAGAGAGAAAAGAGCAGTATTAAGTGCATACTCGTCTTTTTTTATTATACTATCAGCGAGCAGTTTTGTCAAATCCACCTGTTTACGCAGGTTTTCATTATTTATATACTCCGTACACATTCCTATATTGCCGTGAAAACAGCTTACAGCGTTTTTTATGTCCGACTGTCTGAAACCGTTGTCAGCAAGTGCAAGTGCCGTTTCTTCTTCCGTACACGGTGAAACCCCGAAACATACACATCTTGAAATTATAGTAGGCAGAAAATCATTCTTTGATTCTGCGGTGAATATAAAATAGACATAATCGGGCGGTTCTTCAATGATTTTCAGAAGTGTATTCTGTGTCCGCACGTCCATGTTGTGACAGTCACGGAAAATATATACTTTCCGTCCGCTGTCGTTGTTAGGTTTTATAAAAGCGTCGGAGCATATTTTTCTTGCCGTATCGACCGAATAACCGCCGAGCTTTCCCGAAGCGGCGGCATATGTCACGTCAGGGTGGAAGTCCTTTTCAATATTTCTGCACGAACTGCACACACCGCACGGCATATTATCCATGGGATTCTTACAGAGCAGGAGACTTGTATAGAATTTAGCCATAAGCTTTTTGCCCGTACCCTTTTCGCCGTAAAACAGGACAGTATGGGCGTTGCGACCGCTTTTTGTCATATTGCACAGAGTTGAAATCAAAAGATTGTTTCCATAAATTTTTTTCATAGCATTACCTGCCGTCAAATAAATTTCAGGACGTGACAACACGCCCTGATTTGCACGATAATTCTATTTTACCACAATTATTTCTGAAATGCCATACTTTCTGAAAATATTTATTGATTTTCTGTCAATGCGTTCACCGCTTGCAACAATCGGCACGGCAGGCGGACACGGAACTTTTACAGACGCACATATTCTGTTTTCCGCTTTTTCAACGGGTATTATCTCACATTCCGAAAAAACCGCCTCACGTATACTGATTACACGCTCGGGAAGTTCCATAGAAAAATCTTCGGAACATACAGGATATTTTTCAGCCTGATTTATTGCTTTTGTAAGCGATACGGAAAGTCTTTCATAGTCGTCTTTGGTACATACGGGCGACATCAGCAGTATCACAAGATAACTGTCCGAATATTCACACTCCACACCGTTTTTTCTGAGAAGTTCCGCCAGTTCGTTTCCGTCAAAACCGCTTTCACACGCTTTTACAGTAATATGAAAAGGTTCGGTTTCCGCAAATACAAGCCTGTCCGAAAATTTATGGCGGAAATTTTCAAGCCATACAATATTCTTTTGAATATCGTCATATATTTTTTCTGATATATATCTACTGCAAAGGTCAAGAGACATCATGATTAAATATGACGGGCTTGTTGAAGCAAACATACTCATATTCTGCTTGAGCAGTGGAACATATTCCGTTACTGATGTATGGAGCATAGCAGAGCCTGTAAGGGCAGGTAACATTTTGTGTGCGGAATCACAGCAGATGTCCGCACCGAGCGTCATGGGGTGCATGTCGGGAGTTAAAAATTTAAGGTGTGCGCCATGTGCGTTGTCAACTAAAAGACGTGCGTTATATTTGTGACATATATCGGCAAGCAAAGATATATTAGCGGTTTTTCCTGTATAGTCGGGAGAAGTCACATACACTGCGGACGGTTCGGGACAGTTTTTCAGTGCGTTTTCAATATCGTCGGGCTTTATGTTTCCTGAAAGTATACCGTCGGAATATTCGGGGAGAATCCATTCAACATCAAGGTCAAGCAACGCCGCCGCATTGAGAAAAGCACGGTGAACGTTCCGCACGGCAAAGATTTTTCTTTTTTCGGATTTCATAATTGCAAGCATCGCCTGTATGCAGAGGGTTGAACCTCCTGCGGAAAAGACAGTGCCTGCCGTTCCGTAGAGTTCCGACATATTTTTTTCACTGCGGGCAATTATTCCGTCCGCCTCAAAAAGACTGTCCGCACCATGTATTTCAGTTATATCCATTGAATAAAGTTCCGATAATTTGGGTGAAAGCGTATATCCCTTATGTCCCGGCATATGACAGCGGAGAATGGCGGACGACGAATATTTTTTCAGAAAGTCGTAAATCGGTGTATTCATATAAATCTCCTTTACATATTCTGAATTATTTCCCACAGTTCACGGGCAGTTTCAATATTTATTCCTGCCGTTACGGAAAGGTCTTCAGGTGTGGCATTTTTAAGATTGTCCTTTGTCTTGTATTTCAGTAAAATCTTTTCGGACTTCTTTTCACCTATTCCGTGAACGGACATAAGTTCCGAAAAATATGTTTTCTTTTTGTGCTTTGAATGCATATAACTGACTGAAAATCTGTGTACTTCATCCTGTATACCCGTGACAAGCATAAAGGCAGGGTGTAAATGGTTTATCTGTATTTCACGCCCCCCCGAAGCAATCGCACGGGTACGGTGCTTATCATTCTTTACCATTCCGAACACTTTTATATTATTAAGTCCGAGTTCACGGACAAGTGCGGTAATTGTGTTTACGTGACCTTTTCCACCGTCAAGCAAAATGAGGTCTGGCGTTCTGTTGAAATATTCGTCACCGTCCTGATTTATGATATGTTTCAGACGGCGTGTCATTACTTCATACATACTTTCATAGTCGTTCTGATATTGTATTTCCTTTACGGTAAAACGTTTGTAAGCTTTTTTCAGCGGTCTGCCGTTTTCAAAGACAACCATTCCTGCCACTATTGATTCAGAAGAAAGATTTGAAATATCATAAGCTTCAATATACTGCGGTGGCTTGTCCAGTCCGAGAACCTGCCCGAGCTGTTCGACCGCTATTATTTCCTTGCCTGTACGGTTGTTTTTTATAGCGGCATACTCGGCACTGTTATTTTTTGCAAGTCGCAGAAGTTCCGTCTGTCTGCCTTTCGGGGTTGTGATGGTAACTTTACCTTCGGACTGTGCATTAATCATTTCTTCAATAAGAGGATAATCCGACGGAATGTGGTCAGCAATTATTATTTTCGGAATATCTGTTTTATTATAGTAATACTGCATCATAAACTGGCTTAGAATATCTTCGTCACTGTCAGTCGCTTCAAATTCAAAAACTGCCTTGTCATAAAGCCTGTTCTGTCTGTACATAAGTACGGAAATACATACACCGTTATGAAATTCCGCCATACCTATAATATCAGCATTGTTGATACTGCTGTTTATTATTTTCTGCCTTTCCGATGCTTTCCGTACAGCGTTTATGCGGTCACGGAGTACAGCGGCTTTCTCAAATTCGAGATTTTCGGAAGCTCTGTTCATTTCTTTTTCCATTCTTTTCACTGATTCGGAACAGCCGTTTTTCATGAAACTCTCAGCCTGCTTTATTATGTCGGTATACTCTTTACGACTTACTTTTCCTGTGCATACGCCCATGCAGGTTTTTATGTGATAGTTCAGGCATGGACGGCTTTTCCGACAATCCTGCGGAAATTTTTTATTGCAGGTCGGTAACATAAACACACGGTTTGCTTCGTCGGCAGTTTCCTTTGCAACAGTTCCGCTTGTGTAAGGACCTAAATATTTTCCCGACTGTAAAGTGTTTTTTTCAGCGGTAATACGTGGATATTCACCGTCTGAAATTCTGATGTAGTGATAGCCTTTGTCATCTTTGAGCAGGATATTATATTTCGGTTTATGCTGTTTGATAAGACTGCATTCCAGCAGAAGTGCTTCATATTCACTGTCGGTTACAATAAAGTCATAATCATCTACATTCGATACCATAGCGGAGACTTTCGGCGTATGGTTAGGGTTTTCCCTGAAATAACTGCTTACTCTTTTGTGCAGATTTTTGGCTTTTCCGATATATATTATATTTCCATCTTTGTCTTTCATTATATAAACTCCTGACGAAGCAGTAAGTTTTGAAGTTTTTTCACGCAGATATGGGATTCTTGGATTCATATTTTATACCTCTTTTTCTGATACCTGATTATAGTCTTTGATTGTGTTATTATAAGTAATACTGCATAATTCTGAACATTTTCAATCTCGCACGTGACATCACCGCTGACACAGCCTGCGGAGTGATTCCGAGCTGTCGGGCGATAGTGACGGTATCAAGCTTTTTAAAATAGTATAACACAATAATTTCTTTTTGTCTTGGTGTAAGTTCATTATTAATAACTTTTAACAGTAATTTCTTTAATTTTCCTGTTGAATCTTCATGACTGTCACTTTCAAGGACATAACGTATATTTTTGTCTGCCCTGCCTGTAAATGTATCGGAATAACTTTCACGTCTTGGCACGCTGTTCAACCCTCCTCATATAATTTATCAGGTGGGAAATAATTTCCTGCATCTGAGCGTGTTCGACATAAAGAAGTCGTATCCGCTGTTCAAGTCTGATTTCGTCAATCAGCAGACGATTATCTGATTTAATAAGTCTGTTTCGCTGTTCCGTAAGAAATTTTATACGCTTTTTAACAAGCATACAGCTTTTTTCGTATTCGTCGATAAGTTGATACATAATAACCTCCGTTTAAGTGAAAATTTTCAGAACATATGTTCTGAATTTTATAATTATATTATAGAACATACGTTTTGTATTTGTCAAGCGTTATTTAAAATATTTTTTATTTAATATTATAACGGAATTTTTTTATATAATAAAATCTGAATTTTAGTAGTGACATCTCTGAAATTTTGTGATATAATAAGTCTATACACTATATTTTACAAAAGGACGTGCTGAAACATGAATTTCAATTATGATGTTATTATTGCAGGCTGCGGTGCAGCGGGTCTTTATGCGGCTATAAACCTGCCCTCATCGCTTAAAATTCTTATTGTATGCAAACGTGAACTCAGTCTTTGTAATTCTTCTCTCGCTCAGGGCGGTATTGCCGGAGTGTATAACTCCCCGACGGACAATATCCAGTATCACCAGAATGACACTCTCATTGCAGGCGGATTCAAGAATAATGTTGATGCTGTTCATACACTAGTCAGTGAAGCGGCTCAGGATTTGGAGCATATAATTGAACTCGGTGTCGATTTTGACAAAAATCCCGACGGAACTTATCACCGTACTCTTGAAGGCGGTCACAGTCATCACCGTATATTCCACCATGCCGACGCTACAGGCAAGGAAATTACCGAAACTCTTCTTGAAAACGTTCAGAAACTTGAAAACGTCACAATAATGGAAAATACCATTATCTGCGGAACTAAAAAAACATCTACAGGCTATTCGGCTTTTCTGAAAAGTGATGATAACTATCAGACATACAACTGCCATTTCATGATTTTTGCCACTGGCGGTATCGGTCGTGTATACGAATTTACAACAAATTCTGCCATTGCAACAGGTGACGGTATTACATTCGCTTATGAAATGGGTGCGAAAATCAAGAATTTAAGTTATGTACAGTTTCACCCTACTGCTTTCAACAACAGGGCAACACGTGAATGTTTTCTTATTTCCGAAGCGGTAAGAGGTGAGGGTGCATATCTTCTCAACTGTAAAAAAGAGCGTTTCATGCACAATTATGACGAACGTCTTGAACTTGCACCGAGAGATGTGGTTTCACATTCGATAGTCCTTGAATCAAGAAAACAGAACTCAACCGAATTTTTCCTTGACATAAGCTATAAAGACAGTGAATTTCTGAAAAAGCGTTTTCCGATGATTTACAGGAATCTTCTCAAGCAGGGATTTGACCTCACAAAAGAACCTGTTCCGATTTTCCCATGTCAGCATTATCTTATGGGCGGTATCGACGTTGACAATAATTCTGAAACAAGTCTGCACAATCTTTTTGCGTGCGGTGAGTGTTCACATACAGGCGTACACGGAAGTAACCGTCTTGCAAGTAATTCACTTCTTGAAGCCCTTGTATTTTCACGCCATGCGGCAAGGTGTATTGAATCAAGACTTGACAGCGTTCCTGAAGATTTTGAAACGGCTGAATTTGACGCACATCTTGACGGTGAACATATGCCGAAAGGTTTCCGTACGGAAACACGCCGTATTATGCAGAAAAGCCATTTTGTCATTCCCGACAAGAAAGAAGCGGCAGAGGGCTTTAAGCGTATAAAGGAAATGCGTGACAACCTTATTGAATCGGGGTATGTTGTTGATACGGATTACGTACTTGCAAAATCAATAGTTACAGTTGCATATATAATTCTCGGTGAAGTAATGCAGTAAAAAAGTATTTCACTTTTACACGGATATATGAATAGATATATTCTGTGAGGTGATTTATAAATGAACGCTGTTTATATTAATGGTATTCTTGTTGTAAATAAAAGCTTTCCGTTGCCGTCGGACTACAATCCAATGGGTCTTACTGCCGATACGCAGAAAGCTTTCAGAAAAATGGCTTGTTCTGCAAAAAAAGATGGCATTTGTCTTTGTGTGTATTCGGGATTCCGTTCATACGACTATCAGAAACAGCTTTATAACAATTATGTTTCTGTTTACGGTCGGGAGGCGGCGGACACTTTTTCTGCACGTGCGGGACATTCCGAACATCAGACAGGTTTGGCTATTGATGTGAACTGTGCCGACGATTCTTTTGATGGTACGCCCGAAGCTTTGTGGCTTGCTGAAAATTCATGGAAATACGGATTTATAATCCGTTATCCGAAAGTAAAACAGCATATAACAGGTTACAAATACGAACCGTGGCACGTCCGCTATCTCGGCAGGAAAGTTGCAGAAAAAGTTTATTGTTCAGGACTTACACTGGAGGAATATCTCGGAATTGATTCAGTATACAGATAAAATATTTTGATTTAAACAGAAAGGAGGAAAAACGTGACTTTTGAAAAAAATTTCGAGCGTTATCTTTCAAGAATTGAAAGAATACGGTGGCAGGCTGAAGATTTTACGGAAGAAGCAACAAAAACTGCTCTTATAATGCCGTTTTTTTCGGTTTTGGGGTATGATGTCTTTGATACAAATGAGTTTATGCCCGAATTTACGTGTGATGTAGCTACTAAAAAGGGTGAAAAGGTTGACTATGCCATATTAAAGGACGGAGAACCTATAATTATAATCGAAGCAAAAAGGGCTGGATTGAAATTACAAAAGCAACAGCAGTGTCAGCTGTTCAGATATTTTTCTACAAACCGTTGCAGGATAGCTATATTGACAAATGGCGTGATATACCAGTTTTTCAGTGATTTGAACGTCCCGAATATAATGGACGATGAGCCTTTTTTTGAATTTAATATTTTTGAAGACGACCCGTCTATATATATTTCGTCTGTAAAACAATTCTGTAAGGAACAATTTGACATAAAGAATGTTATTTCAAAAGCTGTTTTTCAGAAATATGCAACAGTTGTTGAGAAAACACTGAAACAGGATTTGCTGAATCCGAGCGATGAGCTTGTAAAATATTTTCTGTCAAGACCCGAAGTCAAGACAGGAAACCGCATAACTTCACAGATGATAGAAAAACACCGTGAAATAACAAGACAGGCTATGCGGAAAGTTTTCGGTGTAAGTATACATGAAGTTTCGGACGAAAGAGAAGATTATGAAATTCAGGTTATTTCCGAAAATAATGAATCCTTTGCAGAGGAATCAGAATTGCAGTCCGTTCAGAAAATATCTGAAAATATAAAGAACATTCTGAGTGGTATTATTCCCGATTTTTCCTTTATTTCCGAAGATTCGGCTGATTACTGCCGTCTTCATATATATACGTCAGCAAATAAAAAAATCGGAAATGTTAAAATAATTAAATCTGATTTTTCGATACAGTGGAAGAAAACAGGTAGTTCGGGAATGTATATTTTAAAGTCTGAAGAAGATATAAAAAATTACATATAATAAAAATGAAAGGAAGCTGAAAATGAAACTTTTACAGTGCTATGTTGATAATATTATAACAACTGCCCTCATGGAAGATATAAATTATATCGACGCTGCGGCAGATAATCTCATTCCTGAGGAACACAGAAGCTCCGCATATTATGTGGCAAAGGACACAGGTGTTGTGTGCGGAATTGAAGTGGCAAAGCGTGTTTTTGAACTCGCAGGCGGTGACGTTGATTTCAGGATACTCATGAAAGACGGCACTAAAGTCAAAAAAGGCGATATTATCGCCGAACTTGAAGGCAGTACCCTTACACTTTTAAAGGGTGAAAGAACAGCCCTGAACCTTTTACAGCATATGTCGGGAATTGCCACAGCTACAAATAAATGTGTTGAACTTGTTGCAGGTACAAAGGCATCTGTAACCGATACAAGAAAGACACTCCCAGGACTTCGTGCATTGCAGAAATATTCCATAACAGTCGGCGGAGGAAAAAACCACAGATTCAATCTTTCAGATGCGGCTATGCTTAAAGACAATCACATTGACGCTTACGGCGGTATAACTCCAGCAGTTACCGCACTCCGTGAAAAAATCGGTCATACTGTCAAGATTGAAGTTGAAGTCCGCACTCTTGACGAACTCAAAGAGGCACTTGACAACAAAGTCGAAATAATCATGCTTGACAATATGACGAATGAAGATATGAAAAAAGCCGTTGAGATTACAAACGGTCGTGCATTGCTGGAGGCTTCAGGAAATGTTACCGCCGAGAATATACGTTCAGTAGCTGAAACGGGCGTTGATATAATTTCACTCGGTGCGTTGACACATTCTGTAAAGTGCTTTGATATTTCCATGAAGATTAATAAATAAAATTTCTTCAAATCAACATTTCAGACTTTTTCTGTTGTTCAGAATGTTGGATTTTTCTGTTATAATATAAACATCAAATGAAAAAGGAGATGTTATCATGAAAAATCTTGATGCAGTCTATGCATAAAAAATAGCTGAGGAGTATTATAAGAAATCTG
>CAMWVV010000049.1 GCA_947177755.1 uncultured Ruminococcus sp.
GGAAAATAAAAAAAGAAAGAACGTGAAGAACGTTGCCAAAGAAGCCAAAACAAAAGACAAGGAGAAAAAGCCTGTTTAATCGTGGGCTGGTAAAGCTCGCTGCTGCTTCAGTTATTGTCGGCTGTGGTGTGCTTATTTTTACAACTGAGAAAGACTGTTCTGAAAAAGAGCGTGAACTTGCTTCCGTCCAGAATGAGATAGATTTGTACGAAGCGGAAAATACGGAGCTTCAGCGTGTTCTGGACAGCGACGATATAACTGCCTATATGGAAAAAATAGCGGTTGAGGAAAGAGATTACGCTTATCCGGACGAACGGAGATTTTACGATAAATCAAGGGATTAATATTAAAGGAGTTTTATATATATTATGCAGCTGGAAATTGGAAAAATTTACAATGGCAGAGTCAAGGGAATCACACAGTATGGTGCTTTCGTAGATGTTGAGGGCGGTGGTACGGGTATGGTACATATTTCCGAAATTGCCAATACGTTCGTAAACGAAATACGTGACCACCTTACAGAAAATCAGGAGGTAAGGGTAAAAGTTATCGGAATCAACGAGGCAGGAAAAGTAAGCCTTTCGATTAAAAAGGCTCTGGATAACCCTGCACCGCAGAGACCGAAAAGACAGAGTGACGGTCAGAAAAGAAGCAGACCGAATATTTACGAACCTAAAAAAACTGTTCCGCAGTCTGAAATGACATTTGAAGATATGATGTCGCATTTCAAGCAGAGCAGTGAGGAGCGTATGTGCGATTTGAAAAGAAGTACCGACAGAAAAAACGGTACAAGAAGAAAATAATGAAACAGCCGTCCTTTATGGGCGGTTTTCTGCTGTATAAATGATTATTACACGAAAAATATGTGAAATACATTGCAATATTATTTATCCTGTGATATAATGTACGAGGTAAAATTTTTTGAGAGGAAAAAACTATGTTTGAATATAAAAGAATTACGGCTTTTTTACTGAGCCTGCTGATATGTTTTTCAGTTTCACAATCGGTAAACAGTGTTTTTGCGGAGGAAACGGAAGAAACAGCAACAGAAAGTGTTGCAGATGAAGAACAGTCCGAAACTGAAGAAGATAATGAAGAACAAAGTGAAAACGACTATATAACTTCGGGAGATTTTATGTATTCTGTCATAGATGACGGAGCTGTCTGCATTGAGGGCTGTACAAGCACAGAAACAGACCTGATTATTCCCGAAAGTATCGACGGAATGACAGTTACAGAACTTAGCGGAAAGGCTTTCGGAGATAGTCCCGACCAGCCATACGAAACAATAAGTATACCTGCAACCGTTACATATATATCTGAGGACAATCCTTTTATGTATTGTCTGTCACTCAGGGAAATAACAGTTGATTCGGAAAATGAAAATTATATTTCTGAAAACGGCGTTATTTATCTGAAAGACAAATCAATGATTATCTGCTATCCGCAGGCTAAAGACGGAAAAAGCTTTGATATTCCCGAAGGTGTAAAGGAAATAGGAGTAGCAGGAATTTACGGCACAAAGCTAAGTGAGATAAATTTTCCGTCGTCTCTTGAAAGCATACGCAGTTTCGGAGTAGGCGGAAATGTTAATCTTAAATCCGTCGATATGAGCGGTACGGCTCTTGAAAGTATCAGCATGGCGGGATTTGTGGAATGTACAGCACTCAGTGAAGTTCTTCTGCCGGATACTCTTTTGGCAATAGAAGTGGCTGGATTCATGGAATGTAAAAGTCTCGAAGAAATAAAACTGCCTAATTCCCTTGATTATGTGGGACAGTCTGCTTTTATGGGTACAGGTCTTAAAAAAATTGAAATTCCTGATTCGGTTTCCGAAATAGGCTACAGTGCTTTCGGTTACTCCGATGAGACAACAGCTGTTGACGGTTTTCTTATCATAGGGTCATACAATTCGGCGGCATATACCTATGCAAAAGATTCTGATGATGAATATGATTACAAGAATGATTTTGAATTTATAACTCACGAAGTAGCCGCTGAACAGGAAGAATATAATTCATTTGATAAATCAATGTACGGAGATTTTGAGTATACAGTAATAGACGGCGAGGCAGTAATTACAAGCTGTAAATCTGTTGATACAAAAATAGAAGTCCCGTCTGAAATCGACGGTATGCCTGTAACAAGAATATATACAAGTGCATTGGGGAGCTGTATGGCGGAAGAAATTATTATCCCTGAGTCTGTAAAGACTATTGACAAACTCGCTTTTTACAGCTGTTCATACCTTAAAAATCTTACTATAAGCGGTGCGGAGACTATCGGAGAGAGTGCATTTGCCCTCTGTAATGCCCTTGAAAATATAACTATTTCAGGAAACTGCAAGAATATTGAAGATGATGAGCCTTTTATTTCATGCTCTATGCTTGAATCGATTACAGTAACCGACGGTGACGGCGAATATTCTTCTGAAAACGGCGTGCTTTACAACAAGGACAAGACTGTCCTTCTGGTTTATCCGTCAGCAAAGAGCGATAAAAAATTTACTGTTCCGTCGGGTGTTATGGAAATAGGTATGTCTGCATTCTGCTACAATTTATATCTTGAAGAAGCCGACCTGACAGGCGTTGAAACAATAGGTGCGTATGCATTTGAGGGAAGTGAAAGCCTTAAAAAAGCCATACTTTCCAAAAATTTAAAAACAGTTGACATTTATGCTTTTGCGGACTGTCCTAATCTTATGGGCATACGTGTTTATAAAAGTACTGATGAAATAGGAAGCTATGCTTTTGGTTATAAATATGATTCTGCTGCCGCCGAATCAGGCGAAACGGTTTCAGAAGACAACATGGTAACTGTTGACGGCTTTAAGATTTATGCCGAAAAAGATTCAACTGCTTATAATTATGCAAACGCCTGCGGTATAGAGGTTGTGACAGGTACAATTGAGATTTTCGGTAAAAACGTTGTTGTGGGATTTCTTTGGACTATTGTCGGAATCATATCTGCACTTGTTATAGGACTGGCAGGCTTTTTCATTGCAAAGAACGTAAAAAAGAAAAAAGACGGAAAGAGAAAGGAAAAATAACATGAAAGTAAAAAAATTTTTTGTGACTGCTGTTACTGCCGTGATGTCTTTTTCTTTTGTGACGGCTTTTTCCTCTTATGCCGACAATCTTGAAGGTCCTGAAGATACTCTTACAGACGGTACTCTTACATATGAGCTGGTAAACGGTTCATACACAATAACAGGCTGTGATACCAACTCTATAGTAGAAACCATTCCGTCAATGAGAAACGGCTATGCGGTAACGGCAATAGGGGACGGTTCGTTTATAGGCTGTAAAGGTATATCGGAACTTGAACTACCGAGTACTATCCGTTCAATAGGAATGAATGCATTTGTAGGCTGTACGTCGCTTAAAAAGATTGTCATTCCAGATACAGTAACCGAAATATCAACGTGTGCTTTTATGCGATGTACTTCACTTACTGATGTTGAACTGCCTGACACTTTAACAGCTATCGGAAATTATGCCTTTGCACAGTGTACAAGCCTCGCAAGCCTGAAACTTCCCGAATCCCTCACCACAATAAATCCCGAAGCTTTTACAGACTGCTATTCACTTTCTTCATTTGACGTTTCGGAATGTCCGTCTTTTGTTTTTGACGACGGAATACTTTATAATAAGGCAAAATCGGAAATTTACCGTGCCTCTGTCGAACTGGATGGGGATGTATATATTGACAATACCGTTGCGGTAATCAAACCAGGGGCATTTTCCGCCTGTCAGAAAATTGAAAATCTGTTTGTTCCGTCATCTGTTTCTACTATTGGTGCAGACGCATTTTCAAACTGTAATTCACTTAAAAAAGTCGATTTGGAGCAGGGACTTACTATACTTGAAGCAGGTGCTTTTATGTACTGCTCAAGCCTTGAATCAGTTTCCGTTCCGACTACTGTTACGGAAATAGGTGAAGAAGCTTTTGCCTACAGCGGAATTTCAAAGGCTGTTATTCCTGAGGGTGTAACCTCTATAGGAGCAAGTGCATTTCTTGGTTGTAAGAATCTTACAAAAATAAATGTTCCGAAAAGTGTAACATCGATAGGAGAAAATGCTTTCGGCTATACACTGGACGGGCAGGAATTTACACAGCAGGATAATTTCAGCATGAGTGTCTATTCCGGTTCTTCCGCCCTCAAGTACGCAAAAGACAATAAAATTAAATATAATGTTGCCGACAGAAGTCTTAAAAAGACAGCATTTATAATTATAGCGGTCGGTCTTATACTTGCTGCTGCTGTTTTTGCTGTAGTGCTTATGTCAAGAGGAAAAAAAGGGGCATCTGTCGGTGCAAAGAAAGCACAGAAGATTGAAGAAGAAAAAAAAGCTGAAGAAAATTATGAAAAAATAGTCGACGACGATAAATAAAAAATACTTTTTATAACGGCGGTGAAATTATGCCAAGATTTTTTACAAATGAAATTGACGAGAATAATATAACTATTAAAGGCAGTGACGCTAATCATATAGGTCGTTCCCTGCGTATGAAAAAGGGTGAAGAAGTAACGGTCTGCTGTAACGGTACGGACTATAACTGTGTTATCGGCAGTATTACGCCCGATACTGTATATCTTGACCTTGTTTCAAAAAATATATGTTCCGCTGAACCCGATATTAATGTAACACTTTTTCAGGCTGTTCCGAAACTGGATAAACTTGAGTATATAATTCAGAAAAGCGTTGAACTGGGTGTATCGAGGGTAGTTCCCGTACTTACAAGACGATGTGTTTCACGTCCCGACGAAAAAGATTTTTCAAAAAAACTTCCACGTCTGCAAAAAATAGCGGAACAGGCAGCCAAACAGTCGGGCAGAGGAATTATTCCGCAGGTAACTCCGATAGTCAGCTATAAAAAGTCACTTGAAATGATGAGGGAACTTGACCGCACTGTTATTCTTTATGAGGAAGAAGGCGGAGAGACATTCGGTGAAGTGGATTTTGACGGTGTAAAAACTGTGGGTCTTGTTATAGGAAGCGAGGGAGGATTTGATTCGGAAGAAGTAAAATCAGCCGTTGAGGCGGGGGCAGTGCGTGTCTGGCTCGGAAAAAGAATACTCCGTTGTGAAACTGCACCAATAACTGCCATGTCAATTTTGATGTTTTTAACAAATAATATGTAAAGTATTGAAATTCTGAAAAAAATATGTTATAATAGATATATGCCTTATTGTCAGCCGTTCGCAAGCGGTTCGGTAAAATAAAATATCTTGCGGAGAAAAGAGGAATTAAAAATGAATAAGTTTTTAACTGGAATGCTCGCTGTCGGTGCAGTTGTGGCAGTCGGTGCTATTGCATCTCGTCTGTTCAAAGATAACTCGGATAATGATTACGATGATTTCGACGACGACGATTTCTATGATGACGACGATATCGACCTTGAAATCAATGAATCAGAGACAGAAGAAGCTGAAGAAACTTCCGAAGAAGCTGAAACTGCTGAAGAAGTTGTAACAGAAGCAGAGGAAGCTACCGAAGAAAGCGAAGAATAATGAATATTTGCTGCTGCATTAATTTGTGGCAGCTTTTTATTCAAAATTCACAGACAATATGCTGTTTATTTGTGGGTTTTCACGATTTATAAAAAAACTATTGACATTTCGGTTATATTCTGATATAATATAAAAGCTGTCCGACAAGGACAAATATTTGTCCGAGGCGTAGCTCAGTTTGGTAGAGTGCTTGGTTTGGGACCAAGATGCCGCAGGTTCGAGTCCTGTCGCCTCGACCATATAAAAAACTACAAAAAAATCTGAAAAATTTCAAAAAAGTACTTGACAAATCAGAATTAATGTGATATAATAAATAAGTCGAGTGAGGAAAACAATGACAGCATAAAGTATTTAAGCTGGTGTAGCTCAGTTGGTAGAGCAGCTGATTTGTAATCAGCAGGTCGGGGGTTCGAGTCCGTCCACCAGCTCCATTTTATCGGTATATTCCGATAGTTTTTAAAAAATAGTCTGGGAGAGTTCCCGAGTGGCCAAAGGGGGCAGACTGTAAATCTGTTGCTTTTCAGCTTCGATGGTTCAAATCCATCCTCTCCCACCAATCAGCCCCGAATATTTTCGGGGTTGTTTTTTGCAATTACTACCCTTTGAAACCTTGCATTTATCTGCAAGGACTTTTTTATGTCCTCAAAAAAAGATATTCTGCACTGAAATTACAGTCTATTGTGCATAAATGTATTTATTTTGCAGAAAACGGAGGTTTGTATGGATTTATACTGTAAAATATTTGTCGATACGGTTTCGGAATATGATGATTTTTTTGAAAGTGTCAGGATTTTCGTCAGAGGACAGAAAGAAGCTTTGTCGGGTATAGTTTCGGAATGGTGCGATATGGATATAAGAAAAAACAAGGAATATATTCCCGAAAGTTCAGACTTCCTTTACTGGAAATTCATTATTAACATCGACCCGACGGAAAACATTTCAGAAAACATCTATATCAATAACATCATAAAACTTATTTACTTCCTTAAACAAGAAAATCAGGTAATATGTGCCTGCGACTTTGAAGATATTATATAAGCCAGTCACGGCAGAATCTGCCGTCTACATAAATAATTTATCATTCGGAGGAATTTAAAATGATTAGAAATGATTTGAGAAACATTGCTATTATTGCCCACGTTGACCACGGCAAGACAACTCTCGTTGACGAAATGCTGAAACAGGGTGGTGTGTTCCGTGAGAATCAGAACGTTGCGGAAAGAGTTATGGACTCAAACGATATTGAACGTGAAAGAGGTATCACAATACTTGCAAAAAATACTTCCGTAATGTACAATGACATTAAAATAAACATCATAGACACCCCCGGACACGCTGATTTCGGCGGAGAAGTGGAGCGTGTACTTGAAATGGTTGACGGCGTTCTTCTCCTTGTTGACGCTGCTGAAGGTCCTATGCCTCAGACACGTTTCGTACTTTCAAAGGCTCTCGAAATGGGTCATAAGATTATAGTTGTGGTAAACAAGATTGACCGTCCCGATGCACGTCTTGACGAAATCGGCGACGAAGTTCTTGAACTGCTTCTCGACCTTGATGCCAATGAAGAACAGCTTGAAAGTCCGATACTTTTCTGTTCAGGCAGAAGCGGTACAGCCTCACTCAGTCAGTATGAGGCAGGTACAGACCTCAAGCCACTTTTCGACACTATTATAAACTACATCGAAGCACCACAGGGCAGCGAAGAAGAACCGTTACAGATGCTTATTTCTTCAATAGACTATAATGACTATGTCGGCAGAATCGGTATAGGACGTATTGTGCGTGGCAGTGTCAAGGTAAATCAGCAGGTTACAGTTTGTGACTATACAGGCAGTAAGAAAAACTACAATTCAAAAATTGTTTCTCTTTTACAGATACAGGGACTTAACCGTGTACCTGTTCAGGAAGCTACAGTAGGCGATATTGTGTGGATTTCGGGAATTGAAAACATCACAATCGGTGACACTATCTGTGCAACCGATACACCCGAACCGCTGCCGTTTGTAAAAATCAGTGAGCCGACTGTTGAAATGACATTTTCAGTAAATGACAGTCCTTTTGCAGGCAAAGAGGGAAAATTTGTTACTTCACGTCAGCTCCGTGAAAGACTTTTCAGAGAACTTTTAAAGGACGTTTCACTTCGTGTTTCTGAAACTGATACTACAGATTCATTCCGTGTTGCAGGACGTGGAGAAATGCACCTTTCAATTCTCATTGAAAATATGCGACGTGAGGGCTATGAACTTGCTGTATCAACTCCCCGTGTTCTCTACAAAGAGGGTGAGGACGGTCGCAGGCTTGAACCTATCGAAAGACTTGTTATTGATGTTCCCGATGACTGTGTAGGTTCTGTAATGGAAAAAGTTTGTAGCCGTAAGGGTGAAATGACCAATATGCACCCGCAGGGCAGCCGTACAAGAATTGAGTTTCTTATTCCGGCAAGGGGACTTTTCGGCTATAAGAGCGAGTTCCTCACCGATACAAAGGGCGAGGGCATTATGAGCCACGTTTTTGAGGGATACGAGGCTTACAAGGGCGATATTGAACGCAGAAAGACAGGCTCTCTTGTTTCCTTTGAAACGGGCGAGGCAGTTACTTACGGTCTTTATAACGCACAGGAACGTGGACAGCTTTTCATTCCTGCTGGTACTCCCGTTTATGAGGGCATGATAGTAGGTGCTTCACCGAAAACAGAAGACCTTGTTGTAAACGTATGCAAGAAAAAGCATCTCACAAATACCCGTGCAAGCGGTAGTGACGATGCTCTCAGACTTGTTCCGCACAGAATACTCAGTCTTGAAGACTGTCTTGAATTTCTTGCAGACGACGAACTTCTTGAAGTTACACCCGAATCTCTCAGAATAAGAAAAAGAATACTCAATAACTCACAGAGGGCTAAGCAGAGAGCAAAATAATTCTGCACCTATAACTGAAAAGCTGGTGATAACAATGAAAAGATTGAAAAAATTTTATATGATTTCTCTTTCAGCAATGATTGCATTGTGCTGTGTTTCGTGCAGTGACGAAAAATCAGGAACGTCGTCCACAGGTGGAAATGCTCTTGTAAGCGACGATATGGGAAAAGACATTAATATTGCTGAAAACGATTTACCTTTTGGTGCTACCATGACAGACCTGATTTCAGACCGTGGCGATGTGCCTGTTTCAATCTCATATGAAAAACGTTTCATGACTGAAGATGAGGCAAAAAAAATTTCAGATTATATTTCAGCTATGAACAATTGTGATGCCGAACTTATGAAAAATACCTGCTATCCGCCGTATCTCGACTATATCGTAAATCAGTATGAAGATACCGATATTCAGGGTTATCTTGATTCAATACACAGCGATATTGTAAGCAGTTACACGGACGGAGAATTTGACTTTAATTACATTATTGTAAACTCTCTTATGGACGAAGATGATGACGACGACAGCACGAGTTTCTCTATACTTGACAGGGCAATTCTTGAACAGTCGCCGAATGCACAGATAACATCAAGAAAAATGGTCGGAATAGAAGTTCTTTACACCCTTAAGGACGACGGCGGAAGTTATTCCCTTTCGGCACGCTCAGGCGATGATATGATTCTGTATATCTACGAGATAGACGGACAGATTTATGTGCTTTAAAAATATAATCAAAAAAATTCTGCGTGCAGTTGCCGTAATCATTATAACAGAGTTTTTTATAGTTCTGTCGGGACTTCTGCTTTTTAAGGGTGATGATTTTTATGATGATTTCTTTTTTTACTTTTCTTTTATGTCGCTTGATTCATATCTTTTCTTTATGATGTTTTATGTAATAAAATGTATGCGACCCATAGTCCGACTTAAAAAAATCGGCTGTCGGACTGTCGGCAGGATAACCGAAATAACATCATATGGCAGAGGCGGAGTATGCAAAATAGAGTTTAAAGCTGACGAAAAAACTTATGAATGTAAAACGGGCTATGTGTCGTCATCACTGAAAAAGGGCATGGAGGTCAATGTTCTTTATGACAAAAACAATCCCGATAATTCATGTGTTGACAAACACGATATGTTTGCATGGTGTTGTTTTGCCGTGGGAACAGGGTCATTATTAATATTTTTTATTGCTGCGACGGTATATATATTAAAAATGCTTTAATAAAAAAGGGTCGGACTTTTCGTCCGACCTGATTTTTTATATTCAGATTTGTGTTGAATAGTTAGGAGCTTCTTTGGTAATATAAATATCGTGAGGGTGGCTCTCTTTAAGACCTGCCCCTGTGATTCTTACAAACTGTGCTTTTTCGTGAAGGTCCGGAATAGTTTCACAGCCACAGTAACCCATACCTGAACGTATACCGCCGACAAGCTGGAAAATCGTATCAGCAACGTCGCCTTTAAACGGCACACGTCCCTCAACGCCCTCGGGTACAAGCTTCTTTGCACCTTCCTGAAAATATCTGTCCTTGGAGCCGTCAGCCATAGCACCAAGACTTCCCATGCCACGATATACCTTGAACTGTCTGCCCTGATAAATTTCCGTCTCACCGGGGGCTTCCGCACAGCCTGCGAGAAGTGAGCCGAGCATTACAACGTTTGCACCGGCAGCAAGAGCTTTTACAATATCGCCCGAATACTTTATACCGCCGTCTGCGATAACGGGAATACCATATTTCTGAGCAACGCAGGCAACATCATAAATAGCTGTAATCTGCGGTACGCCGATACCTGCAACTACTCTTGTAGTGCATATAGAACCAGGACCAATGCCGACTTTAACACAGTCCGCACCAGCTTTTATGAGGTCTTCGGCAGCTTCTGCCGTTGCGATGTTTCCGGCAATAACAGGAATGTCGGGATAAGCTTCTTTTACCATTTTAAGACACTTGAGAATATTTGCACTGTGACCGTGTGCGGAGTCAAGCACAAGCACGTCCACCTGCGATTCAACAAGAGCCTTTGTTCTTTCAAGAACGTTTGCGGTAACGCCGATAGCAGCACCGCAGAGAAGTCTGCCACGGCTGTCACGTGCGGAATTAGGATACTGGACAGATTTTTCTATATCCTTTATTGTAATAAGTCCTTTGAGTATTCCGTCCTCGTCAACAATAGGGAGTTTCTCAATTTTATGTGAACGGAGAATTTCCTGAGCCTGTTCAAGAGTTGTTCCCACAGGTGCGGTAATGAGATTGTCTTTTGTCATAACTTCGGAAATTTTCGCACTGAAATCATTCAGAAAACGCATATCCCTGTTTGTGATAATTCCCACAAGTTTTTTATTTGCGTCAACAATCGGAACGCCTGATATTCTGTATTTGCCCATAAGTTCGTTAGCATCTGCAACGATGTGGTCACCTGTAAGAGAGAACGGGTCAACGATAACACCGTTTTCTGAACGCTTTACTTTGTCAACCTCTTCTGCCTGCTGTTCGATAGTCATATTTTTGTGAATGATACCTATACCACCCTCACGGGCAATGGCAATAGCCATGCGTGAATCTGTAACCGTATCCATAGCGGCAGTCATGACAGGTGTATTGAGGCGGATTGTTTTTGTGAGATTTGTACCGAGATTAATCATATTCGGAGTAACATCTGATTTTGCAGGAATCAGAAGCACATCATCAAACGTCAGTCCCTCTTTCTGAAATTTACTGTTCATGTCAGTCAGCATAAAAATTTCCTCCTTACAAAAATTCTCCAATGGCAAAAAACCAAGAGTTTATTACCTTTAATGATACTCTTTTTTATGGTTTATGTCAATACTTTTGTTGTGGGAGGAATATAGAACTTTTTTGTATAATTCTGAACTCTTTTGGCGAAAACGGCAATAACAGAAACTTTTTCATAAAAAATACAATATGTATTATCAAAAATAAACGTTTTAATTTGCAAAGCGTAAAAGCTATAAAGCCTTATGGAGTTATGCAGTTCCTTGAAAGCTTATCAACAGAAATTATTTAGCAGCAGTCAGCAGAACATAAAAATAAGAAAACCCACGCAGAATAGCTCTGCATGGGTATTTTTTGTATAGTCCCGATAGGGATAAAATTATCTCTTTGAGAACTGAGGAGCACGACGAGCAGCCTTGAGACCATATTTCTTTCTTTCCTTCATTCTCGGGTCACGGGTAAGGAAACCTGCCTTTTTGAGAGTCGGACGAAGTTCGGGGTCAAATTCAAGTAAAGCTCTTGAAAGACCGTGTCTGATAGCACCAGCCTGACCTGTTACACCGCCGCCTGCAACTGTGCAAACGATGTCGAACTTGTCAAGGTTGTCTGTGAGGGCGAGGGGCTGACGAGCGATAAGCTTGAGAGTTTCAAGACCGAAATAATCGTCGATACCTCTGCCGTTGATTGTAACGTTACCGGAACCGGGGTAGATTCTTACTCTTGCAACGGAGTGCTTTCTTCTGCCTGTTCCGTAGTAGTATTTAACTTTTGATTCGTACATTTTAAAGCGCCTCCTTTATTAATATTCGTAAGCAACGGGCTTCTGAGCAGCCTGATTGTGTTCTGCACCCTTGTAAGTTCTGAGTCTTTTGAGCTGAGCTCTGCCGAGAGTGTTGTTAGGGAGCATACCATTTACAGCAATCATCATAGCTCTGTCTGCCTGATTAGCCATCATGTCCTTGTAAGAAATAGACTTGAGACCGCCAATCCAGCCTGTATGCCAGTAATATTTTTTCTGTTCAAGTTTCTTGCCTGTGAGAATAGCCTTATCGCAGTTAATGATAATAACGTGGTCTCCGCAGTCTACGTTGGGGGTAAAAGTGGGCTTGTGTTTGCCTCTGAGAATATGAGCTGCCTTAGCTGCCACACGGCCGAGAGGCTGTCCCTCTGCATCAAGGATATACCATGTACGCTTTACGTCAGCAGGCTTTGTCAGTGTAGTTGACATAAAAAATTCCTCCTGTAAAATATTTGTAACGGAAATAGAAACGGCGTAAATCCGCAGTTTAATAAGTTTCCGGCGTGTTTTCACGCAGTGACAGGTACTATTATACATGATAAAAAACAGTTTGTCAAGGGGTAAAACAACTTTTTTTTAATCTATATCATAAAAACTCTTTAATTCTCTTGTTTTTTCTCACTTTCTCTCATTATCTCATGTTTCATTCCGAAAAAATCGCCTTACAGTAAAAATCAAAACTCATCTTGACAAAAGCCGATATATACTATATAATGTTAAAAACAATACAACGGGGGTATTAATATGCAGTACGAAGAAGAAACAGGAACTGGCAATATACTAAAAATCATTTTTGCTCTTTTATTTTATTTTTTTATGTAGAGTACAGCTATATAACCTATATCCTGCAAAAATAAATCAGAATGTATTGGAGAATTTCTATTGAAAATAAATTATGAATATGATATATTTATAAAAGCGATAATAAAAGGAGCTGAAATTAATTGGAATCAACAGAATACAAATGTCCGAACTGTAATGCTGACCTGAAATTCATGCCCGATACGCAGAAATTCGGCTGTGAATACTGTTCAAGTGAATTTACCCTTGAAGAAATGCAGGCAATAAACGCCGAAACAGAAAATACCGCACCAAGTTCGGCAGAAGTGCAGGAACAGCAGGCTTTTGAAGAACACACAAACCTTTACCACTGTGCAAGCTGTGGTGCGGACATAATGGCGGACGACCAGCAGACAGCACTTTTCTGTTATTATTGTCATAATCCCGTAATACTTGCAGGAAAACTCACAGGCAAATATAAACCCGACAAAGTAATAGGTTTCCAATATACAAGAGAAAATGCTTTAAACTGTTTTAAAGACTGGATAAAAAACAAACATTTTGTACCCGATGATTTCAAATCACAGGAACAGATGGAAAAAATGACGGGACTTTATGTGCCATTCTGGATTGCGGACTGCAAAATGAAAGCAGACCTAAGTGCAATCGGTAAGCAGGTACGTTCATGGTCGTCGGGAGATTACAGGTATACGGAAACAAAGGAGTTCAACGTAATCCGCCAGGCAGATATATCAACTGACGGTATTCCTGCCGACGCTGAAAGCAAAATTGAAGATTTGTTGATGGAATCAATAGAACCTTATGACTACAATGATTTGAAAGACTTTTCAATGTCGTATTTCAGCGGATTTTTTGCCGACAAATTTGATGTTGACAAACCACAGGTTTTTCCGAGAATACGTGAAAGAGCCTCCGAAGCAGGAAAAAAGCTTGTCCATGACAGCATAAAGGGATATTCTTCACTTTCTGTAAACAGCGAATCATATAATATCATGAGTACGAAATGGCAGTATATAATGCTTCCCGTGTGGTTTATGACTTATAAATATAATGACAAAATATATGAATTTGCAATGAACGGACAGACAGGAAAACTTGCAGGTACTCCTCCGCTTGACAAGACAAAACTGAAACTTTTCAGCACCGCCATAGGTCTGGCTGTAGCGATTGTGGGATTTCTGCTGGGAGGTGCATTACTTTAATGAAAAAATCTGTTTTGCTTATAATAAATATCGCTCTTGTTGCAGTAATGATAATACTGCTTGTTGTCCAGTCGGCAACAAAGACAAATATTGCAGAGGGTTTTGACGGCAACTCTATAAACAGTAGTTTTCTTGACAGTACGGGACTTGTCGAAAATCCCGACGAAATAACCGAACTTGTTCAAGAAACGTCAGAAACATTAAAAATGAATATCTATGTATATGTTGCAGGCGATAACGACCGTTACCGCAGTGACTATGATATAGAATGTTTTGCCGACGATTTCTATGACGAGATTTACGGCGAAGATACTGATGGAGTATTTTATTATATGGACTTGTCGGAGCGTTCACCAGCTTATGACTATATATCAACAAGCGGAAAAGCTGTTCTTATTTATCAGAAAAATATCGACAGAATGTTTGACTATATAAATAAATATCTTCCGTCATCTCAGCAGACAGTATATGCAGAAGATATACAGAACGCAGTGCAGGCATTTCTGTCCATACTGAAAACTTACAGCAATACACAGCCGAATCCGCTTGAATATTATCACGACAAATCTTCAGGAAAATATATGTTTATGAAAAACGGTGAATTTGTTGTTTCGGAACATAAGCCGATTATTTTTAATATAGTGGTTCTTGCAATATGCATTGCGGTAGGACTTATGGTATCGCTTATAGTTTTCTTTGTTACAAAGAGCAGTTATAAATTCAAGAAAAGTCAGAACTCCAGTGTATACATCAAAAACGAAAAAACCGTTTTCCACAGAAGTACAGATACATTTATCCGTACATACACCACAAAGCGAAAGATAGAATCAAGCAGCAGCGGCGGAAGTTCACATCGAAGCGGAGGAGGCGGTCACAGCCACAGCGGTGGTCACGGTGGCGGCGGACGGCACAGATAAAAGAATATATTTTTATGAAATTAAGGGAGGGTATTTTTATGTCGTTTAAACTGGAAAGTGTTGTGCCGTGGGGCAGAAATCTTAATGAATATATGCAGATGTTTAATTTAAGCAATGACGATTTATTAAAGAAAATCGCAGGTTTTGGGGACGGTCCGGCAAGCTTCAACTATGAAGCCAAACAGAAAGGCGGTAGTGTTATTTCTTTTGACCCTGTTTATCAGTTTTCAAATAAGCAATTACAGAAACGCATTGAAGAAGTACGCACCATTGTTATGCAACAGATGAGAGAAAATATGGATAATTATGTTTGGACGAATATAAGAAGCTTGGAAGAACTGGAAAATATTCGTATGTCTGCTATGAATCTATTCTTGTCGGACTACGAATGCGGAAAATCAGAAAACAGATATATCTGTCATACACTTCCCGAAAAACTCCCTTATGATGACAATTATTTTGATATCGGACTGAGTTCACATTTTCTGCTGATGTATACTTCTTTGGGATATGATTTTCATATTAAGGCAATGACTGAAATGCTCAGGGTGTGCAAAGAAATAAGAGTATTTCCTATAGTTGACCTTGATGCAAATATAACAGATATGATAAATGATGTTATTGATTATTTCAAAAACCGTTATTGTGTGGAAATTACAGAAACAGATTATCAGTTTCAGAAAGGTGATAATAAACTTCTTATTATAAGAAAATAAATCTATATTTTATAATACGGTTTGTTTTTATGTTTGACATTGTTATAAAA
>CAMWVV010000050.1 GCA_947177755.1 uncultured Ruminococcus sp.
GATAAGTTTATGTGTATTTTTTTTCATTTTTTGTACAGACCTCCTTGAAATATTATTTTTTAGTTTTCGGAAATTTGTTTCCGCACTGTCTGCCGTTTTAATTATAACACATATATATTTAATTTTCAAGACAAAAACTGCTGAAATTTTAATAAATTATTGTGGCATATGCATAACCTGACGGAATTTCCCGACAAAGATAATTTTAAAAAAAACATATCGGAAATACTAAAATATTTACTGCTTTTCTATGAAGTGCATAGACTTTGTACCTTCTTTTTGTGAGAAACATAAAATTATGAATAAAATTTCCTTTAACTCTTGACTTTTTGTCAGATACATGGTATACTTCAATAATGGACAATATTGTAATTTATAATGAATTATTGCGGATTTAAGTAAATAGTAAAACGAAATGTGTCCTTGATAAATTTAGGAGGATTGATTATGCTCTGCGAGAGATGCCGAAACGAACTCAGCCCGAATGCTGATGTATGTCTTAAATGCGGAACTCCGGTTTCACACAATGTTGCCGGATTTGAAAATACTGTTGAAATAAAGCGTGCTTTGAAATCCATGATGGACCAGTACGGACAGGATATTATAAAGGATACAAACAAGTTTATTTCATTGCTTAATGATTTTATCCCAGAGTATGAAAAAGAACGCCGTCTTCTTAAGAATATGCTTCAGTCCGGTATTGTGGCAAATATGCTGAGAGAAAGCGAACAGCAGAAAATAGCGATTATGAAAGCAAAGGAATATATGGTTTCGGAAATGTTCATTTCGGAAAATGCCGCTGAATTTGTAATAGTTTGTTTTACATATATGCTCGGCTGGGAATACACTTCAAAACTGACCGAACAGAAAAAGCCTGAATCCGAAAAATCAGGTGTAGCGGGTGCGGTTTCTGGGGAAAAAGGCAAAAATTTCGGAAAACCGCCTGTTCCCTTTGATTTGAATATGAAAGTTTTCAGACCTGCCGACGCTGCAAAGTACAGACTTAAAGGTTCTGTTAAAATTCCCGAGGGATATACCAAGCTTGACAGTTTTGCATTTGACGGGTTCGGATTCATGAAAGCTATCGAACTTCCTTCAACCCTTGTTTCAATAGGAGAATATGCCTTTTCTGAATGTAAAAGACTTAAAAGCGTTGAACTTCCCGATACTCTGAAAGTTCTGAAACAGGGTGCATTCAGCCAGTGCGGGAAGCTTACTATGGTAAAACTGCCTGAGGGTGTTCTTGAAATTGAGGATAATACTTTTTCTTTCTGCCATAACCTTGAAATAATAGATATTCCGTCCACTGTAAGCAGTATAGGTTTAAGTGCGTTTTCAGGCTGTGAGAAACTACGAAAGCTGTTTCTTTCGGATAATATAAAATTCATAGAAGAAGATGCATTTGCATATTGCACAGCTCTTACAATACGCTGTTATGAAAATTCATATGTGCATCGTTACTGTCTTGCTCATGGTCTTAATGTTGAAACGGTTGCAAAGGGAACTCCTTTCGGCAGATAAATTCATAACAATAAAATTCAGAAGGGAATGATATAAGTGGTAGAACTTAAAATAGGCGAACAGGTTGAAATGGAGTACGGCGGTTCTGCAACTGTAAAGAAAATACTCGGCAGCGGCGGACAGGGTATTGTTTATCTCGTTGATTTCAACGGTATAGACTATGCTCTTAAGTGGTACGATATTGATAAAATTAAAAATGCAAGGGCTTTCCGTAAAAATATTGAAAACAATATAAAAGACGGTGCGCCGAGTGAAAAATTTCTCTGGCCTAAGTATCTTACAAAGGAAAACAATGTGGGAACTTTCGGCTATATAATGGATTTGAGACCGCAGGGATATGATTCTTTTGTTGATATTCTCAATACATACAGGCTTGATATTGACGAACTGACGGGACGTGCAACAAAAGTTTCCGTACAGTTTGCAAGTCTGCACGCAATGGTTACGGCTGTGATAAATATTGTAAACGCTTTCAGACAGCTTCACAGGGCAGGAAAGAGTTATCAGGACCTGAATGACGGTGGTTTCTTTATCAATGTAAATACCGGTGATATTCTTGTTTGTGACTGTGATAATATCGCTCCTGACGGAAGTAATTTCGGTATCGGAGGCAAGCCGGGCTATATGGCTCCCGAAGTTGTAAGAGGTGTGGCAAAGCCGAATGTTCAGACGGATAAATATTCACTTGCTGTCGTGCTTTTCAAACTTCTCTTCAGGGGCGACCCTATGGAGGGCGAAAAAGTGGTGAAAGACGTTTGTCTTACCGAAACGTCTGAACTCAAGCATTACGGACAGCAGGCGGTATTTGTTTATGACCCCGACGATACTTCAAACCGTCCTGTGCGTGGTATTCACGATAATGTAATAAAGTTCTGGAGAATATATCCTGCATATATCCGTGAGGCTTTTGTACGCTCTTTCACGACAGGTATAAGAGAGCCGAACAAGCGTATTATCGAGAATGAATGGCAGAAGCTGTTTATCAGACTTCGTTCTGAAATTATTGTCTGCACCTGCGGAAGAACAAATTTCACATCAATGTTTGAAAATGTGAATGAAACTTCATACAGATGTACAAAATGCGGTGCGGAGTTTGCAAGCCTTGCATTCAGCAGCCGTGACTACCGTATACCTCTTTATGTCGGAAGTAAATTCTATGAATGCGAGATAGACCCTAAGTCTGATAATTTTCAAAAAGTTGCCGGTGAACTTGTTGAAAACAAACTCAAACCAGGTATGCTCGGCATAAAGAACGGTTCGGAAAAAGTATGGCGTGTAAAGATGCCTGACGGTGTTTTCTACGATATAGCTCCCGGAAAGGGATTTCCTCTGTGGAAAGGTCTTGAAATAGACTTTGGGGACGTAAATGCACATATTTAATCTGTAAACGAGGTTCGTACTGCATATTGCAGTTGTCAACGGATATGAAAGGGAGTATGTAAATTATGAGCAAAGACATAAACAATAAAGACGCTGAATTAAAAACAGCAGGTAATATGGAAGAAGATTTCAGCAATATGCTTGATTTTGATGACGACGATCCGCTCAGTGCAACGAGCGTGTCCAAAAAGAGCCTTGTAATATTTTTTCTTATAGATACATCGGGAAGTATGAAAGGTACTAAAATGGGTGAGCTTAATACCGTTATGGAGGAGCTTATTCCCGAAATACGCCGTGTAGGCGAAGCCGATACCGACGTAAAAGTTGCGGTTCTTACTTTTTCAAACAGCGTGATGTGGATGTATTCCGAACCTATTTCTATTGAGGATTTTGAATGGACGCGTCTCAGGGCAGACGGCGTTACAAGTATGGGCGAGGCTTTCAGGGAGCTTTCAATAAGAATGTCAAGAAACAGCTTCCTAAGTTCTCCGTCACTCTCTTTTGCACCTGTTATCTTCCTTATGACAGACGGTTATCCGTCGGACGACTATAAGGCAGGTCTTGAAGCACTTCAGAAAAACAGCTGGTATAAATTCGGTCTTAAAGCCGCACTGGGTATCGGTAAGGAAGCAAATGATGATATGCTTGCTGAATTTACAGGCACAAAAGACACCGTTGTCCATGCCTATTCGGGCGGACAGCTTGCACAGATGATTAAAATTATCGCTGTTACTTCATCACAAATCGGAAGCAAGAGTATGACTCTCTCTGATGATACAAATCACGAACTCAGTTCTCAGGACGTTTATGCGGCAAAGCAGAAAATGCTCGGTCAGCAGATTCAGGAACTTGTCAAATCGCAGGATTATTCGGATACTGTTCCTTTCGATACAGGTTGGTAATTCTGATTATCTGCGACCGAAAGGAGTGCTTATAGATGTTAAATGGTTTTTGCCATACGGTTATCGGGGCAAGTCATATAACAAACGGAACTGTATGTCAGGATTCATCAGTTTTCAAAGCGTATGATAATTACGGAATCGCCGTTGTTGCGGACGGTCATGGAAGCAAGAAGCATTTCAGAAGCGACAAAGGCTCGGAAATGGCTGTAATGGCAGCACTCGATACGGTTGAGGAATTTTACAAAGACCCTGATGCGTTTGAGGAATGTTTTCTGAATGACCCCGAAAATCTGATTAAAAAAATTGAGAAAAATATTATTTCACGGTGGAACAGACTTGTAATACACCATTATACCCATAATCCCTATACCGACAAGGAAAAAGAACCTTTTACCGAAAAGGAATTTAAACGCCTTAAAGTTGAGACGGTTTACGGAACAACGCTTATAGTTGCGGTTATGGGAAGAAAATTTACTTTCGGAACACAGATAGGCGACGGCAGTCTTGTGCTTATATGCGAGGACGCAGCCGCCGAAATGCCTATTGCCTATGAAGAGTCAGCTCCTGCAAATCTCACTGCATCTATGTGCAACAGTCAGGCTATAAATTATTTCAACAGTTTTTATACGTTTGACGAAAAGCCGATAGCTGTCTTTGTTTCAACCGACGGACTTTATACTTCTTTTAAAAGTGATGAGGATTTTCTTGACTATCACAGTATACTTGCAAGCCAGCTTATCAATATAGATGCATTCAGTCCGTCTATAAGGAAAAATCTTTCCAAAAGGGCGCACTGCGGAACTCAGGACGATACTTCCATTGCCTGTGTGTTTGACAAGGATTATCTGCCCAAAAAGCAGGAAGAACTTAAAGAGCAGGTTGAAGTGAATAAAATTCATGCTTCCATGCGTAAGGCTGAACATAAGGCAAGAATGGAAAAGCAAAGACTGAAAAATTCGATGAACAACGCACGTTATGACGAAGAGTCAGACTGACGGAACGGAAGTAATTATGGAAAAAAAGTCAGATAAAAAAAATATACCTGTACTGGTAGTCTGCATAATCTTGTTTATGGTTTTGTTTGTGGCGCAGAGAAAAATTTCCGCCGTCCCGAAACTTACAGGATTTAACGGTATTATAGCACAGCTTCATGTTATGATTTCAGTTATATTTGTACTCGCAAATAAAAAACTCGGGTTTATTGTCGGTATCGTTCTTAATGCGGTTAATCTTGTATCGGGTATTATGGCGGTTGTTATGGGCGGACAGAAGAACGCTCTTCCGTCGATAGCCATTTCAGTCTGTACGATTATAATCATGGCTATCATATACAATTACACAAGCAAGAATGAAAAAATGCATGACGAGCTTATGGAGAAGTACGAGCAGGAAATTGAAACAAGGAGAGTTCTTCAGGAAAAGGACGAGGTGCTTTCATATCTTGCTTACTATGACAGACTGACCCAGATGCCCAACAGACATCTTTTCATGGAAAATCTTGAAAAAGATATTGAAAGTAACAAGCAGTGTGCGGTTGTCTGCGCAAATCTTGACGATTTCAGAAGAGTAAATGACAGTTTCGGCATGGCAGCAGGCGACGAACTGATTAAGGCTTATGCCGAAAGAATAGAGAATATTGCTGGTGAAGAAAATTTTGCCGCAAGAATTTCAGGTGACGGATTCGCCGTCATTCTCGGAACTGAAAAAAGCAGTCAGGACATTATTGATTTTGTCGGCAGAATACAGGGCGTTTTCAGCGAACCTGTAAATATAAACGGCAAGAATATAGGCGTATCTTCAAGTATAGGAATAGCAATGTTTCCGAGAGATGCAGGAAGTGCGGAAGACGTTCTCAGATGTTCTGAAAAAGCAATGTATATGTCCAAGAACAACGGAAAAAACAAGGTCTGTTTCTATAGTCCTGTTGTCTGACAATGTGCTTGTTATTCTGAAATATGCAATGAAAGGATATTGGTATTCACATGGAATTATTTGAATTGTATAATCAGGCAGTCATGCTTATTGAAGAAGTCAGAAAAGTCAGCAGACAAACAGCTGAGGAAAAAGATGCTTCTCTTTGTGTTATTTTAAGTAACAATAATGAAATTTACGCAGGTGTAAGCGGTATAAAAATAATCGGTGGAAAAGTATCAAGAGCCTGCTCGGAATACAATGCCGTTATGTCAATGATTTCTGACGGTTGTGTTACAGCCGAAAAAATGATAACGCTTTCTTTTGCAGACGGAAGCGTCTGCCGTCCGTGCATGGAATGTATTGATATGCTTTATAAGGCAGATGAAAAAAATTCTCAGTGTGAAATTGCAGTTTCAGCCGAAAATTCCGTAAAGGCTTGTGAACTGAAAGCACAGTCTGATGAATCGTCTGTTTCTGCGGAGACTGAGAAGGTTGCATTTTCAGATGAAGTGCCTGCTTTTTCTTCCGAGCCTGTCAGTGAAAGTTTAAGCTTTGAAGAAAAGTTCGGATTTGATTTCGATGATACGCCGACTGAACCCGTGCCGACCCTTGCAAATCAAACGGAATCACAGCCTCTTTATCAGCAGCCGTCTTCAGATGTGAATGGACAGAATAATTCTTTTCAGTTTATGGAACAGAATCATTACAACAGTGTACAGCAGAATATGAACGGACAATTTGTTCAGCCGAATATCCAGCCGTATTCACAGAATATGCAGAATAATTATCCTCAGCAGCAGCAGGCATATCCGAATCAGATACAGCAGGGCGGAATGAATCCGCAGTTTATTCAGCCGAATATGCAGCAGCCGTATTCACATAATATACAGCCGCAGCCATATCCTCAGAATGTACAGCCACAGCCGTATTCTCAGAATATACAGGGATATTCCCAGCCTTATGCACAGCCGATTAATCCGTCTGTAAATCAGGGAAGTTTTCCGCAAAATGCGAATCCTTATTATCAACAGCCTGTAAACAGTCAGCCGCTTCAGAGTGTATATCCGCATCAACCTGCCACACCTGTTTCAAGTCCTTATCAGAACAGCGGTGGTGCAAGCGTTTCACAGCCTCTTTCTTCTGTTCCTCTTTCAAGGGACGGAAAGTCAAAATTCAGACAGCGTTTAAGCAAATTTATGAGTGACGACGATATGCCTGTTTCTTCGGTAAGCAAAGAGGAAGGTATGTCAAAGAGCGAAATAAAAAAACAGGCTCGTGACAAGAAAAAAATGGCTAAGGTTAATGCCGACTTCAAAAAGCGTATGAAAGACCTTGGATATTAATATAAGACTCTCCGTTTTTCAGCGGAGAGTTTTTTGCGGATTTTTTTAAAAAGCTATTGGAATATCTGCTGTTTTGTGTTATAATGAAATAAATATAAATTTTGGAGGTAATTATGCGAATACGTCATAAACCGTGGGCAAAGCCCGAACTTGAGGCTTGTTCTTTTTATATACCGAATCCGCAGGAGTATAAGGGGAAATGGAGTTCTGTTTTCGGCGAACCCGAAAAACCGCTTTATGTTGAACTCGGTTGCGGAAAGGGAGGATTTATTTCACAGGCAGCTCCCGCACACCCTGAAATAAATTTCGTCGCTATGGACATAAAAAATGAAATGCTTGTACTTGCAAAAAGAAAACTGGAAGAAGCATATCGGAAAGAAAATAAATCTCCCGATAACGTCCGTATAGCGATACAGAATATTGAAAGGCTGGACACTGCGTGGGACGAAAATGACCGTGCGGACAGAATTTATATAAATTTCTGCAATCCCTGGCCTAAGAAAAAACATAAAAAACGTCGTCTTACACATACAAGACAGTTACTGAACTATAAGAAATTTTTAAAGGGTGAAATATGGTTCAAGACTGACGACGACGAACTTTTTGAAGAATCGTTTGAATATTTTCGGGAAGCAGGTTTTGTTATAAAGTTCAGAACGTATGACCTGCACAGTGAAACGGGAATTGAAAATTTTGTGACAGAACATGAAAAAATGTTCACCGATGAGGGAAAGAAAATAAAGTTTCTCATTGCAGAACCGATTAAGGAGTAATTTATGGAGTATGAAAAAAATACAGGAAAATTTTCTTTTGGTTTCGGGACTGTTAATACAGCAGGTACGGGAAATCTTTCCGACATGAAAAAATGTGAAACCGATTCATATGAAAGTAAGATGATTGGAAATTTCAGAAAGAAAAAGACTTTGACAAAAAGTTTAAGACTGATAGCAAAGTATATGAAGCTTAAAAATAAATGACAGGAGGAATAAAATGTCAGATTCGATTCTTATAAAAAATATCCGTGCGGTTGACACAAAGATTGATATGATTACAGACGTTTTTATAGATAACGGAAAAATTTCCGTTGTCGGTGAAAATCTGAATGTCAGGGCAGACCGCATTATAGACGGTACAGACCTTGTGCTTATGCCGTCGCTGTTTGATATGCATGTACATCTTCGTGACCCAGGATTCACTCACAAAGAAGATGTACTGACAGGCTGTAATGCCGCACTTGCAGGAGGCGTTACGGGAGTTCTTGCAATGCCGAACACAAAACCGCCTTGTGACAATCCTGAAACAGTACGTTATATTATCGACAAGGCAAAGGACACGGGTGTTGAAGTTTACCCTGTCGGCTGTATCACCAATGGCATGAACGGAGGTGGACTGTGCGACTATGAGGCACTTAAAAATGCAGGCTGTATATGTATATCAGACGACGGCAGACCTGTTGAAAATGCTGAATATATGCGTCAGGCACTGGAAAAGTCAAATGAAAACGGTCTGCTTGTCGCATCTCACTGCGAGGATTTGAGTATAATAAACAGCGGTATAATGAACAAGGGTAAAACGTCCGAAAAGCTTGGTGTAAAGGGCATGGACAGAGCTTCCGAGGATTATATTACTGCAAGAGAAATTATACTTGCTTCGTCCGTAAATGCGAGGATTCATATATGTCATGTAAGCACGGAAGGAAGTACGGCAATTATAAGGTTTGCAAAATCAAGGGGAATTAAAGTTACCTGCGAAACTGCACCTCATTATTTCCTGCTTACCGACGAACTTCTTGAAAAGCGTGATGCAGATTACAGAATGAATCCGCCATTGAGAACGCCCGAAGACGTAAAGGCAATAATAGAGGGGATAAAGGACGGTACTATTGACTGTATCATTACTGACCATGCACCCCATGCACCCGAAGAAAAAGCTGATTTTGAAAAAGCACCTAATGGTGTTGTAGGACTGGAAACCTCTTTAGGTGCAACGCTTACCGCACTCTATCATACAGGCGAAATAACTTTGCAGAAAGTTATAGAACTTATGTGTGTGAATCCCCGAAAGATACTGGGTCTGAAAGTACCCGAGATTTCGGAGGGAAAAACCGCCGACCTTGTTATTGCGGACATCAGCAGAAAGTGGACTGTAGAACCCGAAAAACTTCATTCAAAGTCGCACAATACAGTATTCAAGGGTATGACTTTAATGGGAAAACCTCTTATGACAATCTCAAAGGGTGTTATAAGATACGAAAATTTATAAAGAGAGGAAAGATTAATTATGTCATTTGACAGACTTATTGAAAAAATCATTGAAATGAAAAACCCGACTGTAGTCGGACTTGACCCGAAGCTTGAATATGTTCCAACGTACATTCAGAGGCGTTACCTTGAGGACGACGGCGGAACTCTCAAAGCTGCCGCAAAGGCTATTTTTGCTTTCAATCAGGCAATTATAGACGAAATTCATGACATAGTACCTGCAATCAAGCCACAGGCAGCTTATTATGAAATGTACGGTCACTACGGCATAAAGGCTCTTGAAAAGACTATCCGCTATGCAAAACTCAATGGAATGTTTGTAATAACGGACGGCAAAAGAAATGACATCGGTGCAACTATGGAGGCTTACACAAATGCACATCTTGGTACAGTTAAAGTATGCGACAACGAAATAGAACCGTTTGCGGCAGATGCACTTACAGTCAATGGCTATCTCGGTACGGACGGAATAGAACCGCTTCTTAAAGTTTGCCGTGAGAAAGACAAGGGTATATATGTACTTGTAAAGACATCAAACAAGTCAAGCGGTGAAATTCAGGACAGAAAGCTGGAGGACGGTACGCCCATTTATGCACTTATGGGTGATATGTGTGAAAGGTGGGGAGCTGATACTGTAGGAAAATACGGTTATTCAGCAGTCGGTGCAGTAGTCGGTGCTACATATCCGGAACAGCTTACAGAACTCAGAAAGAGACTTCCGCACACAATGTTTTTAGTCCCCGGATATGGCGCACAGGGTGGCGGTGCAGAGGGCTTAAAAGGCGGTTTTGACGAAAACGGTCTGGGTGCTATCGTAAACTCATCAAGAGCAGTTATGTGTGCTTACAAGAAAGAGGGCTGCGACGAAAGAGACTTTGCAAAATCCGCACGCCGTGAGGTTATAAGAATGAGAGATGATATCTGTTCATACATCAATCTCAAATAAGGAGGATTTTATGTATACATTCAGAAATGCCACTGATGAGGAAAGAAAAAACGGTATTCCGATAAGTTACGGTGACTGGATTTATGATAATCCGTCGAATGAACAGTTTGCGTTGTTTTTCGGCAAGGTCAGAACGCTTTTCGGCGTGAATGACAGCATAAGCGATGACTGGGAAAATATGTACCATTATTTAATTACCGCAGAGGACGAAAACGGCAACAAGTTATATTTTTTAATATATGGCGGCCGTTCGGCAATTGGTGTGCCGTACAGCGGAGAATTAACGCCGGATTACAAACAGGCAAAGACGGAACTTCTTGAACTTATTGAAAACACTCTCCCTGCTGACTATGTGTGGGAGGGCTGTTATTATGATATTCCTGTAAACATAAAATACACTGTAAAAAATGGCGTTGCTTATGTGGAGAGAGAATTTCCGGAAGATTTTGAGTAATTAAAATAAATTTACAGAATCAGAAAAGCTGATTTCTTTAAAACGCTTCAACGGTGGTTTTACAATGGCGTGAAACTGCTATGAATATATCTACACACAAGTGAAAGGAATGGTAAAATTGTCATTATTTAACCAAAGCGAAAAAGCTTACCTTATGCTTGCCAACGGGCAGGTATTTGAGGGGAAAAGTCTGGGTGCTAAAGGTACAGTTATAGGCGAGGTTGTTTTTACAACAGGTCTTACAGGATATCAGGAAACTCTTACAGACCCAAGTTACTACGGACAGATTGTAACACAGACTTTTCCGCTTATCGGAAACTACGGTGTCAATCATGAGGACAATGAATCCGCAGAATCTTATGTAAGCGGTTATATTGTAAGGGAGGGGTGCGATGTTCCTTCAAATTTCAGATGTGAGGGTAATATCAGGGATTTCCTTTCAGAAAATAATATAGTCGGTATCTGCAACATCGACACAAGAAAACTCACGAGAATTATACGTGAAACAGGTGTAATGAACGGTATTATTACCACTGAAAACGTTTATGAAAAAAAAGACGAACTTCTTGAAAAAGTCCGTGCCTTTAAAGTAAAGGACGCTGTAAAGAATGTTACAAACAGTGAAATTCTCACGTATACCGAAGAAAATCCGAAACACAGGGTTGTGCTTTTTGATTTCGGATATAAGAGAAATATCCGTCAGGAACTTGTAAAGCGTGGCTGTGAGGTCATAGTAGTTCCTGCTGATACAACTGTGGAAAAGGTAAAGGAACTTAATCCGAATGGTATAATGTTCTCAAATGGTCCGGGAAACCCTGCCGAAAACGTTGAGATTATAGAAAATATAAAGGAAATTCAGAAACTCGGAATATCAATTTTCGGAATCTGTCTCGGTCATCAGCTTATGGCACTTGCAAACGGTGGAAAAACTGAAAAACTTAAATACGGACACAGGGGAGCAAACCAGCCTGTTATAGACCTTGAAAGCGGTCTGACTTATGTTACAAGCCAGAATCACGGATATGCTGTTATAGGTGAAAGTATTCCGTCAGAAGTCGGACACGTTTCACATATAAATGCCAATGACAAGACGTGCGAGGGTATAAGATACACTGCCATAAACGCTTTTACGGTGCAGTTTCACCCCGAAGCACACGGCGGTCCTCTTGATACGGCATATCTGTTTGATGAATTTGTTAAGACTATGGAAAGAGAGGTAAAATAATTATGCCACTCAGAAAAGATATAAAGAGAGTACTTGTAATAGGTTCAGGACCTATTGTAATCGGACAGGCTGCCGAATTTGACTATGCAGGCACACAGGCTTGCCGTGCCTTGAAACAGGAGGGGCTGGAAGTAATTCTGATAAACTCCAACCCTGCTACCATAATGACCGACAAGGCTATGGCGGACAAAGTTTACATTGAACCCCTTACACTTGACGTTGTAAAGAGGATTATCGAAATCGAAAAGCCCGACAGTGTTCTTTCAACTCTCGGCGGACAGACAGGTCTTACACTTTCAATGCAGCTGGCTGAGGAGGGTTTTCTTGAATCTCAAGGTGTAAAGCTTTTAGGTGCAGACCCTGAAACAATCCACAAGGCAGAAGACAGACAGGCTTTCAAGGACACTATGGAGAAAATAGGCGAGCCGTGTATACCGTCCAAAGTAGTGGAAACGGTTGACGACGCTGTTGATTTTGCACAGGTAATAGGCTATCCCGTTATTGTAAGACCTGCTTTCACTCTCGGCGGAACGGGCGGAGGTATCGCACAGAATGAAGAAGAACTGCGTGACATATCAAAGAACGGTTTAAGGCTTTCACCCATTACACAGGTACTTATTGAGAAGTGTATAAGCGGCTGGAAAGAAATAGAATTTGAAGTTATACGTGATGCAAAGGGCAATGTTATAACAGTATGTTCAATGGAAAATTTTGACCCTGTAGGTGTTCACACTGGTGACAGTATAGTCATTGCTCCTGCTGTAACTCTTACAGACCGTGAATATCAGATGTTGCGTACTGCCGCTATAAACATAATCAAGGAACTTAAAGTAGAGGGCGGTTGTAACTGTCAGTTTGCACTTCACCCGACGAGTTTTGAATATGCGGTTATTGAAGTTAATCCCCGTGTTTCACGTTCTTCCGCACTTGCATCAAAGGCTACAGGTTATCCCATTGCAAAGACAGCCGCAAAAATTGCCATAGGTTACACTCTTGACGAAATTATAAATCAGGTTACAGGAAAGACCTACGCTTGTTTTGAGCCTGCACTTGATTATGTTGTTGTTAAATTTCCGAAGTGGGCGTTTGACAAGTTCGTATATGCAAAGAGAACTCTCGGTACTCAGATGAAAGCAACAGGCGAGGTAATGGCAATCGGTACAAGCTTTGAGCAGGCTATGATGAAGGCAGTCCGTTCTATTGAGCTGGGACTTGATACCATGAATCTCAAAAAGCTTGAAAAATATTCGACGGACGAAATCCGTGAAAGACTTCATGTCATTGACGACGAACGTTCTTTCACTGTGTTTGAGGCTCTCAAACGTGGAATAACTCCCGAAGAAATTCACGAAATAACCATGATTGACAACTGGTTTCTTTATAAGCTTCTCAATCTTGTTGAACTGGAAAAATGGCTTGCTGACGGTGAACTGACAGAAGATAAGTACAATATCGCAAAGCAATACGGCTATCTTGACAGCACCATTGAAAGAATTTCGGGACAGAAATGTCCCCTCCGCAGACGTGCTGTATTCAAGATGGTTGACACGTGTGCAGGTGAGTTCAAGGCTGAAACGCCGTATTTCTATTCAACTTTTGACGACGAAAATGAGGCTTTGCAGTTTATCGAGAGACAGAACACAGGCAAGAAGAAAGTTATAGTATTCGGTTCAGGACCTATCAGAATCGGTCAGGGTATCGAATTTGACTACTGTTCCGTACACTGTGTATGGACACTTAAAGAACTCGGTTATGAAGCTGTAATATGTAACAACAACCCCGAAACCGTTTCGACGGATTTCGACACGGGCGACAGACTTTATTTTGACCCTCTCACAAAGGAAGATGTTGAATCAATAATTGAGACCGAAAAGCCGTATGGAGTTGTTGTACAGTTCGGCGGACAGACCGCAATAAAACTTACACGTCACTTGTCGGATATGGGTGTGAAAATTCTTGGTACGTCCGCAGACATGATTGATGCAGCAGAGGACAGGGAACGTTTTGACGAAATACTTGAAAAATGCGGTATACCACGTCCGCAGGGTCATACAGTAATGACGACGGAAGAGGCTGTGACCGCTGCCGAAAGTCTTGGCTATCCTGTTCTTCTCAGACCGTCATATGTTCTCGGCGGTCAGAACATGATTATAGCACACTCAAAAGCTGATGTTATTGAATATATGGGAATTATTACAAGTCATATGATTGAGAATCCCGTACTCATTGACAAGTATATGATGGGTACTGAAGTTGAAGTTGACGCTATATGCGACGGTGAAGATTTCCTTATACCTGGAATTATGGAGCATATCGAACGTGCCGGCGTTCATTCGGGCGACTCGATTTCAATTTATCCTGCACAGCATCTGTCCGAAAGAATCAAGAGAATCATAGTTGAGTATACAAGAAAACTCGCAAAGGAGCTTAATGTAATCGGTCTTGTAAACATACAGTATGTTGTGTATAATCACGAAGTTTATGTTATTGAGGTGAACCCACGTTCGTCCAGAACTGTTCCGTATATAAGCAAGGTAACAGGCATACCTATGGTTGACATTGCAACAAAGATAATGTTCGGTGCAAAGCTTAAAGAAATGGGCTATGAAAGCGGACTTTATCCCGCAGGTGACTATGTGGCTGTAAAAGTTCCCGTATTCAGTTTTGAGAAGCTGACGGACGTTGACACAATGTTAGGACCTGAAATGAAGTCAACGGGTGAATGTCTGGGAATAGGCAGAAACCTTGAGGACGCACTTCTTAAAGGTCTTATTGCGGCAGGCTTTGACCTGAAACGTGAGGGCGGTGTGCTTATTTCGGTACGTGACACCGACAAGCAGGAGATTCTGCCGATTGCCGACAAGTTCGAGCGTATGGGATTTGAACTCTATGCAACCTCTGGTACTCAGAGCGTACTAAGCAGAAATATGATTGCCGCAAACCTTGTCAGAAAAATTTCCGACGGTGAACCGAATGTCGTCACACTTCTTGAAAGCGGAAAAGTCAACTATGTTATATCTACTTCTGCAAAGGGCAGACTTCCCGAGCGTGACAGTGTTAAAATGCGCAGAAAGTCAATAGAACGCTCGATATGTAGTCTTACGGCTATTGACACGGCAAAGTCGCTTGTAAAAGTTCTTGAATCGGGAAGAACCATAAACGACGTTGAACTTGTTGACATAACAGAAATATAATCAGATGTCTGCCGGATATTTTTGTCCGGCAGTATTTTTATAATAAAAAACTGTCAAATGTACACAAAAAATAACGTTTTCCCGATTTTACATGAAAATTATAATTGACTGAAATAAAAT
>CAMWVV010000051.1 GCA_947177755.1 uncultured Ruminococcus sp.
TTATTATACCACATAATTTCTGCAAAATCAATACCTATTTCAATTTTTCAACAAAAAAACACAACAAATCGCTCAAAAACAACATTCTGAAATCAGTATGTAAAATCAATAGTTATATTATATAACTATTAATCTTAAAAAGTAAATAATCAACTCTTATTACTTTAGATATTTTTCTATTGGAGACGAAGAGCTAAAAGCTTTCGTGTGATTTGGTGAAAAATGCCACATACTCCTATATATAAGTATAGGAGTTTATGGCAAAAATCACCGTTTTTAATCACTGTCACTCATCTGAATTTCAGTTTTTCGTCTCCGCAAATTCCTACATAAAATGAGACTGGTCTACAGGAAATCGTGCAAATACATTAACAATACAGTCATAACGCAGAAGTCTTGCACGACCTACAGCCTGTTCCAGAAGGCTCTCAATAAGCCACATCTGTATAGTTCTGAGACGATAATTTTTAAAAGTATTCATCCAGAATTCATAACCATTATACTGTACTTTCATATAGGACATATGCTCATCTTCAACATCAATACCCATAAGCATACCATAAAGCTTATATACCTTTTCATCAACATTAGGAAGACCGACTACGGATATGTTCTGTCCTTCAAGACAGTTGAGTCCTTCTATACCGCCAAAATGATATTCAGTACAGAATTTATCCTCTGCTGCCTTGAACGTTATTACAGCATTGTTTCCCGATATATTTTTTATTTTTTCAGTAAGTTCCTCATGATTATCACCATTAATAAGAGCATCACGGCTATATGTACTATCGGTGTATAAGTTGACCTTTCCCTTGTATCCAGCTTCTTTACAGTGATATTCTGTTATCGGCATATGTAATAACCACTTATAAATATCAGCATTTGCAGTAGCTGACATTACAACAGCATTACTGTATGGGAAATTCTTTATCTTCATATATAACGTATTCTTTCCGTCATTTATCACTACTTTTGCATTGAGTAAATCTAAAATATTACTGTTTATATTGCTCAACTGACATGGAGTTTCTTCTGTTATATCAATTCCAGCCTTAGAATAATACCTCTGATACTTTCCGCCATTAATTATATCAGTAAGTCTCTTTTTTGAATCCTCGTCAAAAATTTCATTCTGCAATGCTCTGTGTATATCATCATTGCTGACAGTTTCGGTAGCAAAAGCACTTCTTATAATATCCTCATCAATGATAACTCTACGTCCTTCAAGAATTTCTGAGTTCGGATTAAGATTCAAAAATCTTTCATGTGTAATAAGTATATGACCACTATATGTAATCGCCTTGTCATACTGCTCGAAATAGTTTCTTAGCTTGATATAATCTTCATCATCCCTATTCATATTTTCAAGGATTTCTCTTAAATGACTCAGACTTACTATACCTGCCCCGACATCATATATATGCTGTATTTCATCTGTCAATTTCTTCGAGAAACCTTTCAATTCAGGCATAGTAAAAAATTCAATTCCCATCTGCTTTGCCTTTACCATTATTTCCTTTATAAGCTTATGCGTAGGAACAGCTACAAGAAAATGTTCCGCTGAATTTTTAATCATATTCAGGCAAGTATGAGTTTTTCCCAGTCCTGTCTGTGCCTTTAAAATTTTAATTCCATATTCTTCGGTCTGTATAGCATCAATAAGATTCTGCCTTAAACTTTCCTCTGCTTCCTTAATAGTGCTGTATTGTTTTACAGCAAACGGACGGATTCCGCAGTATCCAGGATTTACAGTACAAATCATATTTTTATAATGCAGACAATTCTTAACATGAGGACATTTATCACATGACATGGGTTTATAATTCATATCAATAATGGTATTAAGAATCGGTTTCCAGTCTCTTTCATGATATGATATACAGTGTTTATTTTTGTGTGAATCAAGTATTTTCAAAAATTCGGACTTTCCTTTTTCCATATTAACCATGTTAGTAGCTATAAGAAAAAGTTCAGGATAATAATACCACTCATTACCCTCAATAAAATCACGATACAGCTTACATCGTTCTTTCAACACTTCAAATTCAATTCTTGAATTTCTGCGTCTGTTATTTTTTTCGGAGCAGGTGTTAGCTTTCCTGACTTTGGTTTTATCCAACCTTTTTATAATAAGTGTATTATCACTATCAGTTGAAAATACAGGTACTTTTTTATTCACTTCAACACTAATTGAGTGATAGAAATCTTTGATTTTTGCTGTATAGTGACTATCATCATATCTGTCATACATATAACAATTAACAGCCATTATCAGCTCGTTAAAACTAATCTCATCACCAGTTTCAGAAAAATAAAGCAGTCCCTTATTACTACCATAATACATTCTCGCAAGGTCACTGCAATGACTGTCACATTCATTAAAAATACACATCAGCATTTTTGTAATGACCTGAGCAGTAAAAGCATCTGTAATAATCCTATCCATTGCAAAAACTACCCGAAACTTTTCATGCTCAGCAGACCATGAAAAACTTTTATATGCAAACAGAATTGGAAGTCGGTACTTATCAGCTCTGTTTTTTATTTCTTTAAAGCTTACACCATCATCAATATCAACAGCAAATAACTGCTGTTCAACAAAGTTTTCAGTTTTTCTTGAATCACTAAAAACCGCTGGTGCAAAAGTACAGCCACACTCACCTACACGCTGAGCTATGAAGTCATAAGTAAGACTATGTGGCGTTAAATTTTTGCTTATTTTTGATACTTCGTTTCCGCTTGACTTGGATTTATACTGCTTTCCGTAGAACGAAATATTATACTCTTTGTAATTCATATAGAACAAATCCCTTCAAGATATTTTTATAGTATCGTTGAAGGGATTTTATTTTTTTACTTTCAGCTAACATAAAATTAAAGCTTTTAGTGAGTTCAGCTTCATAAAACTCACCATTATTTCGAGAGTATCAACATCATGTTAGTGACAGAAAAATTTATTCAATTTATTTAATTTTATAGATAACAACCACAGCTGGGTTTGAGGAGGAGAGCTTCCAAGCGGAGCATCAGACCCAGCTGAGAACAGAGGGACACTGTATCTGACCTCTGTATCCCACTCCTCGTGTTTAGCTCCTTGCTCCTTCATGACACCCTGTGCAGCAGTGGCACAGGGGAGATTTTTTTGCAAATTGATTTTTTTGTTCGGGTTTTGAAAATTTTTATTCCAAAAAAATAAACAATCCCAAAGATTTCAGTATTTTCAAAATATTTTTTTGAAAAAGCCGAACAAAAATTACTCATAAAAAATTTTTTCTCTAAGTTCTTGCATCTTCCAGCAAACCTCTGTATAATAAATATGAGGTGGTGTACATGACAGAAAAAGACCTTGAACTGTCTTCTGCTTACGATGAAAGTTTAAAGAAAGAACTGGAGTATCAGACTCTCTATAAGATACTTGATACCAAATATGAGAGCATTGACGGTATTGATTCTAAAGATATCATAAGTAGAAACAGTACTGACGGCATAGCAAATAAACTGAAAAAGAAACTGTTCTTTGACGTGAAGGAGTATGCCAAGAAGAGTGACAAAGAGATGTTCAGTGCAATGAAACTCTACAAATATCTTTTTGATGATAGAATAAATTATGACAATAAAAATATACTCACTGTTATAGAAAATATCAGATACAAGAACTCAATAGATGCTGATGGCGAGCATTACAACAAAGTCATCAATGACTTCAGAGCAGTTGTAACCGACCATAAAAAAAGAGAAGAAACAATAAACTGGATTCATGAGTGCTGGACTCATCTTATTTACAATATATCACCTATTGTTATTGAAGACAGTTTTTGGGATACTGATTCCTTAAACAGAACTTACATAAAACTAAAACAGCTTTTTAAAAACATTAATTCACCTGCTCCAACAGAAGAAAATATTTTTGAAACATTCTATAATCTACTTATTTCTACTCAGATTACAGCCGATATTAAGTCGTTTGATGATATTACATTCAATTACGAGAAAGATATTCCAGTTGAAATAAAAGAGCTGGTTTTTACGGATTTATTTTCAGAATTGTGTACATTTGAGAACTTTTTAAGTCTTATCGACATAAAAAATCTTAATGAAACTTCCTGCAAAATATGGTCTCTGATTCTGTATAAATCCGATTTAAAGCCTGAAAATATTCTGAAATTTAATGATAAGAAGTATAAAAGAGCGTACAATTTCACTGTTGAGCAGGCAGAACAAGTCGGACTATTCTGGCTAAATCATATTAAAAAAGACAAACTCAGCATTGCCGAGTGGTGCATAATTATCCGTGAACTTCTTGTTATTTATTACAACGGAACTGAATATCCAAACAGAACAACAGGTCATACAAATTCCAAACTTAAATTAAGAACAGCGATTAAAGACAAAATATCAGGACTGCCATATGATATTCTGCTTGAACGTCTGACAAACCGTAATATTCTGTTGTTTGGAAAATCGACTATGTTTCAGCTAAAAAAAGACGTTCATGACCTTATAAGAACAATTGAAAGAACTATTTTCACTTGCCGAAGCATTGACGATATGACAAAGATGCACAGTCAGCTTTATTTTATGACATCAATCGCGTTTGTCAGTATACTTGATTACAAAACATTTTTCGATACTTTTACAAACTCATTCAATAATTTGTCATTCGATGTAGGTGACGCTTTCGGGAAATTAATCTGTACATTACAAAGAGATTACGCATACAGACTTAAATCAAATCAAAAATATATGGATTATCAGGCTAAAATTATTTCTGAAATATTCTCCGCTAAAATAACAGATAAAGAGCAATTAAATTCCAATATTCCATTATCTAAAACGGCATATAAGCTTCTAACCGAAAAATTAAAACAAGAAATCACACTCATAAAAAACTACAGCTTTACAAAGGAATATTTTTTAAGTGACATAATAACGCTATCAATTTTTCTTGGCAACAAAAACAGATATTATCTTTATCTGCGATTCAGGTACTATCCACAAACAAACACTATTGACATTGATTTCATTGGTGCAGACAGCAAAAAATAATAGAAATCCGTCATATACTTTTTGCCTCCGATAAGATATTATAATAGTAGCAGTACATTGTACTGACTTTATTTTAACTCATTGGAGGAATTTTTTATGGACGGACTTTTTACAGAAATGGGCAATATTCCCTACACTGGACAGGAATCTGTAGTGGTTGCCGACCTCAACAATCGTCTCACTTTTACAGAACAGCAACTTCAGGCAACAACACAACAAGCTGGAAATGCAATCATAGGATTGCAGAATCAGAACAACCAGCTCCAACATCAGGCTCAGAATCTTGCCAATCAAGGTCAGTTGAAAGATGCAAAAATTCAGGAACTGGAAGCTGAAAAGGCAAGATTGAAACTTGAAAGAAATGAACTGCCCCGTGCATACACAATAGTTGGTCTGAATCAGGGCATCTGTGTTGAGCCAAGCAAAGTGCGTAAACCTGTTGGCAGAATCAAGATACTCAGCAAATTCAAGTATCGAATTGTTAAGGACGACAGTTATACAGATATGCTGTATATCACATACAACGACAGCAACGAAACTGAAAGATATACCGTCATTCCAGAAGACAAAATAGCAAGTAAAAACCTTGTAAAATATTTTGATGGTTTCTACTATGTCTGCAAAAATGCCGATATTGCCAACGGATTTCTTGCGTGGTACATTGAATATACACCGACAACAAATATAAAATTCATCCCTGAACACTCTGGATTTGTAACGTCTGTTAATGCTGACGGAAAAGAATCTGCTGAATTTATCTGCAATGATGGAACTATTCCAATTGAACTTATACCACACATCTCAGAAAACATCACAAAAAAGACACTCTCAACTGAATGTCCGAGCATTGAAAAAACTCTTGCATTTGCAGGAAAATACCTCAATACTGTTCAGAAATGTATGCTTTTTGCTTTCCACATCTGCGGACTGATTTCTTCAATGCTTGCTGAACTAAAAATGCCTATTACACAGATTCTTGTGATTGATTCTCAAAATCCCGATGTCACAAGACAGGTTTGTTACTATATTAAACCCTATGACAGAATAAAGCCCGTTCTGACGTTTGAAACTAACAAAACAACGTTAAGAAAAGAATTTCATGGTGCAAAAGATGAAACTGTTGTTATTGAAGATTGTGGCATTAACCGCAAAGATACTCACCTTGAACAGCTTTTACAAAATATTTTAACTTTTGACCGCGACAGCGAAACTCATCCGCATAATACAGCTATTATCTCGCTGTTTGCCAAATACCTTATCCCCGAAAGTCAGAAGATATGCATGACACTTGATGACGACTTCTATATACCAATGACGATAGAGGAAGAAATCGAAATGTGCCACGCTCTTGACAGAATAACTCGCACGATAATTGATACAATCTGTACTGATTATGGCAGTTTCAAAAGCGAAATAAAAGGACTTATTCAGTCCGCAAAAGAACTTGAATTCTTCAAGTCGCTTAATACAAATGCTGCAAACAGTTATGCTGTTTTATATGCTGTGATTCAGAAATGCAAAAAAATCTTCTCAACAGAAATTGCAGACGAAGATTTTGAAAAGATTCTCATTCAAGCTCACGAAGATGCAGAGATTACAAACGGCAGTTGCGAAGATGCAATAGTCAACGACTTCATGGACGTGCTGAATGAGGCTGTACATAGCGGAAAACTTGGCATTCTAATTAATAGCAAGCATACGGATTTTATCCCTGAAAATCCACAGATTCTCATAAAAGATGACCTTGTACTTATGGAACGTGAAGTTATTGAAAACGAAATAATTTCTCAGATGAAAACCGCTGAAACTGTACACCAGATACAGACAAGTATGAAATGTTTAAACCTGCTCCATTCTACAAAGGATAACTGTTATCCGTCAACGGTTTATGTTGGTGGAAAGCAGAAAAGAATGTCATTTATAGCCTTTAAGATTGATGTTCTCGACGACTGTTCACAGCTTCTTGTCAAGGAAAATGGTACAAAAGACTGGTTCTCGACTGTCTCTACAGAACATACAATTCCAGTATGCATAAACAGTTTCGGTCATTATGCTATGCAGGACTTCGACTACAACAATGATGGTAATCTTCACTGCTTTGTCACAGGTATAAGTGGCAGTGGCAAAACGCTTTATCTCATGGAACGCATGGTTAGTTTACAGAAATTGCATAATCATGTTGTTGTTTTGGACACAAGTTCATCATTCACTAAAAGCGAGATTATTAAAAAATTATCTGTTGAAGGCAATGAAAATATTCAAGCAGAAGTACAAAATATATTGACGAAAATATCTCGTTCTATGATGCCGAAAAGGAAATTCCTGTTGACATTCTGAAATTCGGCAGTGTTGGCTCGGACGTAAAACTTACAAGAGATATATCAGCAATCATGATGTCACATATTCCGAATATGGGCAAAAAGCAGATTGCAACGCTAAACTCTGCAATTGCCGAACTTGTTGAGGAAAAGCATATAACAATACCTGCTCTTTGTAAAAAACTACTTGAAGGCACTTTGAGTGATTCACTTTCAATCGAAATAACGGATATGCTCTACAGCTTTATTGAGGCAAAACTCAGTGAAAACAGTTGGAGCGAGCTTTTTGACAAAAGCAAGGGAATTGTTATTATCTCGTCTGATGCGGCAACAGGTTTAGACGGCTCGGCACTTGTCGATATGCTGCTGATGTCACTTTATCTCAATCAACGCAACAATCCAAAGGAAAATCTTGTTATTTTTGTTGACGAAATCCAGAATCAGAATATCCGTCAGAACAGCTCAATTACAAAAATTCTGCGTGAGGGCAGAAAATTACACATCAGTCTCAACTATGCAACTCAATATTTAACAGGAAAGTCCGAGGCGGCAAAAGCAATGAAAAATGCTGGAATTTGCGTGTACTTCCATCCCGATGATACATCTGCAAAATCTGTTTCTAAGGAACTTATGATTCCCATTGCAGACCTTTTAAATATGGAGCAGGGTGAATGCTACATTAAGGGCGGTCTTGTCAATTTTGAATCAGAAACAACAAGAAACGGTAAAGTTCATGGAAGAACCTACAGAAATTTTATTAGATAAGATGATTAATCCTCTCAGTCATAGGACTGAGAGGATTTTTTGTTATAGTTGATTATTTTGATTATATATTATTCCTGTGAATCTATGTCAGGTACTGATTTTACGAAAATGGTATAACCATATAGATAAACCGCCCTCAGGCGGAACGTAGGAGCATAGCAAATCAATAGGAGGTGAAAATAATGTTCAACAATCAGCGTTACATTACAAGAGGTATCGATGCCGAAATACCGTTTGAATTACAGGTTTTCATGTGGGAGTCCATCAGTCTTATCCCTGAACCCGACTATCTGCAAATATTCAAACTCGAACCGTTCGGAACAATGCAGAGAATCACTCATGAACAGGAACAGCCGCCGTTCAGGCGTGAGTACCTTATTCCGTCAGACAATCCAATTACACAAAAGGTTTACATCATAGACAGCGACACATACTCAACAATGCTTTTGGCAAGCGAATATTAATCAGCAAAAAGCCCTCTCGGTCAAATTTAAGAGGGCAATTTTTATTTTACGGAGGAAATCGAAATGGAAGAAAAAATTTACTGCACCCACTGCGGTGAAATTATCGAGGGCGACGACTACGACACCATCTACGGTGAACCAATCTGCGAGGATTGTGTTGACAGATACACAACAGTCTGTGACCGCTGTGAGGAAATCGTCTGGGACGATGACATACACAGCGATGAAAGCACATGTCTCTGCCACCGCTGCTTTGAAAACTACTATACTCGCTGCGAGGAATGCGACAGTATAGTCCACAACGATGATGCCTATGAGTACGACGGCTGTTACTACTGTCATGAGTGCTACCAGAATATCCGCAGAAACGCATCAATCCACGAATATGGCTACAAACCTATGCCTGTTTTCTACGGCGATTCAAACCGCTATTTCGGTGTTGAACTTGAAATTGACGGAGCAGGCAAAGACGACGATTACGCTGATGAAATACTTGATATTGCCAATTCAGGTGATGATTGTATTTACATAAAATCCGACAGTTCACTTGACGACGGCATGGAAATAGTTACTCACCCGATGGCTCTTGACTATCACAAGGATTTCTGCTGGAACGAGATAATGAAAAAAGCGGTTTATCTCGGCTATCGTTCACATCAGACTTCAACCTGTGGACTTCATATTCACGTAAATCGTGACAGCCTTGGTCTTGACCGTGACGAGCAGGACGAAGTTATAAGTCGCATACTTTACTTTGTTGAACATCACTGGAATGAGATGTTGAAATTTTCACGTCGTTCAGAGTACGCTATGAATCGATGGGCAGCAAGATATGGTTATGAAAATTCACCCAAAGCAATCATGGACAAGGCAAAGAAAAACTACGGTCGATATGTTGCTATAAATCTCTGCAACTATCACACTATCGAATTCAGACTTTTCAGGGGTACGCTCAAATACAACACGCTTATCGCCACGCTGGAGCTGGTGAATAAAATCTGTGAACTTGCCGTTCTTATGGACGATGACGAAATTTCAAAAATATCATGGTCTGATTTTGTGGCAGGAATCAAAGAAACTGAACTTATTCAGTACCTTAAAGAACGCAGTCTTTACATCAACGAAAAAGTTACAACAGAGGAGGAATTTTAATTATGTGTGCATTATTCGGCTGGCTTGACTACAAGCATATCGTACCATACAAAGTCCTTAAAAAACTTACTCAGGCACTTGCAAACGCTGCGGAAGAACGTGGAACTGATGCGGCTGGAATTTCATATATCAAAGACGGCAGAGTTACAATTTACAAACGTCCTAAGCCTGCTCATAAGATACGTTTCAACGCTCCCGACGGTACAAAGGCAATTATGGGTCACACCCGTCTGACCACTCAGGGAAATCAGAAGTTCAATCAGAATAATCATCCATTCCCTGGTCATGCGGACAGAGATTTTGCCTTTGCTCATAATGGTGTCTTGTACAATGATGAGGCACTTCGCAAAGAAAAACATCTACCCATAACTCATATTGAGACTGATAGTTATGTTGCTGTACAGCTTATTGAACAGAAGAAAAAACTTGACTTTGACAGTATGAAAAATATGGCTGAAACTGTTCAGGGAAACTTTACCTTTACTGCTCTTGATGAAGAAAACTCGCTTTACATAATCAAGGGAAGTAATCCTATGTGTCTGCTCCATTTTGAAGTTTTGGGACTTTATGTATACGCTTCAACTGAATCCATTATGAAGAACGCCCTGAAAAAAGTCGGTATGCAGAATTTTCCATACACCAAAATTGAAACTGTTCATGGTGATATTATCAGAATCGACAGCAGCGGAATTATTACCCGTTCCGAATTTGAGGGAAAAGAAGATTTCAGATATACTTCTTTCATGAGATATTATGATGACTGGGAGGACAATTATTACACACATCATGAACAGCTACTCCTGGAGATGTGCAATTGTTACGGAGTTGATGAAGATGATGTTATGCTTCTTCTTGATTATGGCTATGATGCCAGCGAAATTGAGGATATGCTTATTGACTACAATCTGATACATGATACTGTCAAAGTGATTAAGAACGAAGGTTATGATGATTTTCTTATGGAAGTGTAATAAACAAAACTAAATAAAAATTAAAAAATAATACCGCCCAACATATAAATAAAAAAATATATGAAAGGCGGTATTTTTTTATGAATTTACCAAAATTTAATTCCAATGAGGAACTTCCTCTCGTGATGACGGCAAAGGATATTGCAGGTTATCTCAATATCTCCCTGACATCAGGCTACAATCTCATGAACTCAAAGGGCTTTCCAGTCCTTAAACTCGGCAAACAACTCCGAGTTACCCGTGATAATTTTCTGAACTGGCTCAATAACACAAACGAGGTGATTTACAAATGAAAAAAGGCAATAACGAAGGCTCAATCCGCAGGCGTTCCAACGGTACATGGGAAGGACGTTATTCGGACGGTCGTGACGATAAAGGCAGGCAGATTCAGCGTTCCGTCTACGGCAAAACCCGCAAGGAAGTCGCTGAAAAACTCAACGCCGTGCTTCATAATAAACAAACAGGTGCTTATGTTACCCCGAACAGACTTCTGCTGAAGGACTGGCTTATACAGTGGCTTCAAAACTACGCTTCCGTAAGTATCAGACCTTCAACCTACATAAGCTACGAAGGATATGTCCACAACCATATTATCCCGATATTAGGCGATATTCCGATACAGCAGATTACTCCTGCCGTGATTCAGAACTTCTACAATCAGAAGTTTGAAAACGGAAGAACAGACGGCAAAGGTGGTCTGTCCGCAAAGACAATCCGAAATCTCCACAATATGTTTCATCAGGCTATGGAGCAGGCTTGTATCAATGGTATAATTATAAATAATCCGACTCATGGAACAGTAATTCCACGTCAGGAGAAAAAGGAAATGAGAGTGCTTTCTGTTGAAGAGCAGACAAGACTTCTAAGCGTTATACATACTCACAGGCTCGGATTTGCAATATTATTCGACCTCGCAACAGGCTTACGAATAGGCGAACTCTGTGCCTTACGCTGGACTGACGTAAATTTCAACAGACAAACTATCAAGGTCAGCAGAACGTTACAGCGTATCAAGAAGAATATGAACGAACTTGAGGAAATTGATGAAGACGACGAAAATACCTGCTCCACTACGCTCATTGAGGGCAATGTAAAGACTCCGAAAGGATACAGAGAGATTCCGATTCCACAAAACGTATGGATAAAACTGCTTGAACACAAGGAACGCCAGCAGCAGGAATATATGTCGCTCGACGTTCCGATTATGCCCAATGGATTCGTGTTTTCAATGCCATTCGGTACCTGCGTTGAACCGCACACAATGCGTGACGCACTCAATTATCTGCTTAAAATTGCAGAAATAGAACATGCAAATTTCCATGCTCTCCGTCATACTTTTGCAACAAGAGCTATTGAAAACGGTGTGAACATCAAAGCTCTCAGCGATATTTTAGGTCATGCTACAGTTCAGATAACTATGGACTTGTATTGTCATTCCTCGCTTGACCTTATGCGTGACAGCATGAATAAAATCGCAGGACTTTTTTAAAAATATAGGCAGGGCTTTACAGCTCTGCCTATTATTTTTCAAACCAGTTTTTATTTTTTAGGATTTACTGTATAATAGCTGCCGTCCCGAATTTTATTTTCTCCTTTTTAAAAAAACAGTCAATTTGAAGATACACCGTCGTTTTCCTTAATAACGCTCCAAGTTTTTTCGTTAGCTTCAAAAGAGTATTCCAAACCAAGTTCTTTAAACAACTTTGAAATGGAATTGTCATTCATCCTGCTGTCACGCTTATCAGCAGGAAAATAATCGTACTTATTGCATATCTTCTTTACCTCGACCGCAAAGGTATCTCTTAAAGTCTGCGTAAGCTGTGAGCCAGCATAGCTTTCTAAAAATTCAACCAGTTCTTTCTTCAAAAGAGTATTCCTGTTGCTTCCATATATATGTTTAAGTTCATCAAAGTCAGATAACCCGAAAATTTTAAAAACGGTTTCTGCAAAAATGTTTTCGTCTTTATTTTTTTCATACTGTTCTTTCAAGTAATTATAATATTCAAGGAGATTTTTAAGTTTCTCCCCATAAAGTGTATTTGATGATATCTTACTGTCATTCACATACCATAAATTTATATCTGAATCATTTGTAAGATGTTTCAGATAATCAATACCTGTTCTATCAATTTTGCCAAGTTCTTTAATAGTCTCATTTATACAATTAATTGTAAAACTTATATCTTTTAAAGATAACAAACGGATATATACATCGATTTTTTGTAAATTATTTGCCTGACGGTCTATTCTTTTTCTGCCAATCATCTGGGTTATCTCAACAGGGTCGGACTGGTCTATTATCAACGTTTTTACATTTGAATCCTTAATGTTTATACCGTTATCCAATAATGAAGTGGTTATCAAAATATCGCTTGAAAACTTTTCTTCCAGTGATATTTTCCTCAACTCTTTTTTAGCTTCTTCACTCAAATTCTCACCTGTTGAATCCGAAAATAAAAAAACACTGTTTTTAAATTTACTATTTAAACTCTCGCCATGCTCCTTACTTTTTACAAAGTACATAACCTTGTTATCAGACGAAGCACTGTTCAAAACTTCATCGATATCCTTACTGCTTTTATAAAAGTGAAACTGTATATTGCTGTAATCCGATTCAAGCGTATATATTTTTTTCAATGTTGGATAAACTGTATAACCGTCCCCTATAGGAGCTTGTACACAGGCAAATTCATCACCTATAAAAATTGAAACATTATTTAAACATTTCGTTCCTAGTTCATAAGCCTTATCTCTTATCAAAGGAAAAATATCAGACGTTGTTCCAGTCATATACAGTCGTATTGAATTTTTACCAAACTGATTCAATAAACCGTCAAGAAAATAGTTCACATCATGGTTGAAAGATGCATCCTGCGTAAGAAAATGAATCTCGTCTGCAACAATAACAACTTTCTTATCATCGAACAGATTTTCCCTGAATTTCTTATTATCACGATAAGTACAGCATAACTTCTGATAAGTAGTAAGATAAATACCATTCTCATTTTCGGGTATTACACCGCTTTCAATCAGAGGCAAAATATCGCTAACTTCCATATTCCAATAATCTTTTACATAGTTCAATACCTGTTTTTTTAAATTGGTACGATTACATATATAGATAAAACTGTACCCTTTTTTCTTGAAATGTTCAAGCAATACCTTAAAACAAAAGTATGTCTTTCCAGTCGCAGGCGGCGATGCTATAAAATATGAATATCCTGTATGCCAGTTTTCATAATCATCTCCCACAACATCAGCAATATACTGTCTGCTGTTTCCGACTTTTTCAGGTATGAACTTTCTGCAAGCTTCTAAAGGATATTCACCATATTCATCTTTTAATGTTGAAAGATACGGTGTAAACATACTTTCATATAGATTTCTGTACTTATCACACTTTAAAACTTTGACATTCATTTAAAGCACACTCCTTGATAGTATGTTTTTTACCATATATTTATTATATGGTATTTTAATTATACCATATTTTTCAAATTATTGCAAGTGATTTGTAAATTTTATAATGATTTAAAATTTTAATCATTATAAAATGATATAAATATTCTTGCATTATTATAGATTTTATGATATACTGTATATAACAATTTTTACAAGGTATGATATTATGAATGAAAATTTGATTTACGAAATACTTGCAGTTGTTGAGGAAATACCCAAAGGCAAAGTCGCCACATATGGTCAGATTGCAAGGCTTATCGGAAGGGACAGAAATTCAAGACTTGTCGGGAAAGTCCTGAGTATGTCTGAATACTATGGTAGCTATCCCTGTCACCGTGTGATAAACCATGCAGGACGACCTGCTCCCCACTGGAAGGAACAGACAGAACTTCTCAAAGACGAGGGAATAATTTTCAAAAGCAATGGAAACGTTGACCTTAAACTCTGTCAATGGGACTTTTGATACTTAATATTATAAAATTTTGCAGTAGTTAACCTTAGTTAACAGAAATCATATGAAAATAACTTCATGCCCATAAACTCAAAACTCTGTAAGGGTACGGTAAGGGTATGAAACGTTATTTTTTGATATGCAGATAAAAAATATCCTCGTAAACAACGTGTTTACGAGGATTTTTGGTTGCGGCGGCTGGATTTGAACCAACGACCTTCGGGTTATGAGCCCGACGAGCTACCTAGCTGCTCCACACCGCGATATATTTTATAATCGCATCAACTTCATGCGACTTTATTAGTATATCACAGTCGTGGAGAAAAGTCAATAGATTCAGATATATTTTTTTGTTTTAACTTAAATTACATCACTATAACTATAATTTTATTCTTCAAAAACGTGAGTTCGATGAAAAAATATAGAAAAAACCGCCGAAATCTGTTATAATGA
>CAMWVV010000052.1 GCA_947177755.1 uncultured Ruminococcus sp.
AAAGAAAACGGAAAGGAAAACTCTTATGTCAGAAAATTATCCGTTCAACGATGATAATAACTCACAAAATAATCATGATTCATCGGTTTTCACCTATGAAAACCATTCCGCTCCGATAAAAAAGAAAAACCATACAGGACTTAAAGCTGTTGCATTTGTGCTTTCCCTTGCAATAGTCGGTGCTGGTTCTATACAGGTTTACAAATATTTTAATGACAGTGAAATTGAAGTTTCCGAGTTCAGCAATAATAATGATAATTCCGATTCTTCTTCAAAAGCATCAGTTCAGCAGGGACTTCCCGAAAGTACCGAACCGTATCAGGACAATACAAGAGATATTCCGAGCCTTATTGAAATAGCTTCCCGTTCAGATTCAAAATATCTGCCCGATATAGTAGATACTATTATGCCGTCTGTAGTTGGTGTGGCATCTACTTTTGAGTACACACCTGATTACAGCACTATGGGCTGGGGCTGGGGATTCGGTGTGCCTCAACAGTCGGAAACTCAGGAAGTGCATGGCACCGGTACAGGTATTATAATGTCAGACGATGGATATATTGTAACCAACGCCCATGTTATCTATGACGACAGTGAATATAAATGCGGTGAAGCTGTTGAAGTGTCGGTTGTTTTCAGCGACGAAACAGAACACGAAGCCAAAATTATTGCCTACGACACCGAAACTGATATTGCCGTTCTCAAGGTAAACGAGACTGGTCTTACTCCTGCGGAGTTCGGCGACAGTGAAGATTTGAGGGTAGGCGAACTTGTTATAGCTGTAGGTAATCCGCTTGGTTTTGACCTGTTCGGCTCTGTTACAAGCGGTATTGTTTCCGCAAAAAACAGAAAAATTGACATAAACGAAAAAAGCATGACCCTTATCCAGACAGACGCAGCTATAAACGAAGGTAACTCAGGCGGTCCTCTCCTTAATAGTTCGGGGCAGGTTATAGGAATAAATTCCGCTAAAATGTCGTCAAGCTACGGTTCGGCAAGCATTGAGGGACTTGGTTTTGCAATCCCGATTAATGAGGCAAAGATTATTATCGACGACCTTATTAATTACAAGTATGTAAAGGGCAGACCGCAGATAGGCATTACAACTGTCGATGTTACTGAATCAGTTTCAAGATACTATGATATACCGCTTGGCGTGTACGTTCAGAGCGTGCAGAAAGGCAGTGCAGCAGAACTTGCAGGAATACAAAAAGGCGATGTTATCATAGATATTGAGGGAGAAACAGTAACAAATGCCACAGAACTCAATAAAATAAAAAATGAATATAAAGCAGGTGACACAATAACAATCACCATTAACCGTGCAGGTCAGGATATACAGGTTTCCCTTGTCTTACAGGAAGCAAACGCCGATAAGGGTACACCGTTCAGCGACGAAACAAGCGTTGACGAAAATTAATAATACTAATAACTTATACTTCTCCTTACTTTTTTTCATTAAAGCCGTTCCGAAAATGGAACGGCTTTAGTGTTTTCTATAAATTTACCTTGATTGATTTTTCGAGCTGGAAAGAATAAAGATATGCTTCCTTGACACGTTTTCCGTAAGTAAGTTCTATCGCCGACTTATAAAGCTGAAGCTGTATTCTGTAACGTTCTTCAAGACGTGCTGCGGAAACTCCCCTGTCCGACTTATAATCGACAATAACAATCCCGTCGTCCTCTTCAAACATAAGGTCTATGATACCTTTAATCATACCATCAGACTTTTTGAATTTATCCATTAAACCGTCCTCAAGGTCAAGCTGTGCAACCGCAACCATGAATTTTCTTTCACGCCACATATTTACCGCATTTTTAATACGTCCGTAAAGTTCGCTGTTGAAAAATGCCGATACCTTATATATATTTATCGTTTCTGCCTGTGCCTGACTGATATATCCCATATCTTTTATACGTTCTATCTCATTTGCAGGGTTTTTTATTGCATTTTCAAATATACAGTACTGAAAAAACGTGTGTATAGCCGTACCACGTTCTGCTCCTGTAAGCCCCTTAGTTTCAGACATGAATTTAGGTCGGCGGAGCTGAAAATCAAAGCTTTCGTCTTCCTTGAACTTTCTTGTAATCTGAGTAACGCTGAGTTTCGACGGTATTTCAGAAAGACTGTCATCATAGTCATTGTAAATAATCCTGCTCATTCTGTCACATAAAACTTCGTCAGGTTCTGCCTCGCAAACCGTATTTTCCGCCGTATCTTCAATATCAGATATTTTATTGCAGAACTCATATTCAAAAAGCCTGTCACTGAAATCCGATGAAGGAATAACGGTGTCTTCAGGAATCAGATCAAAATGTTCTGCAATTTCACTGAAATCGGCGTGTTTCATCAGACAAAGCCATATCCAGTCATAAAATCTGTCAGAATTACACACCATACCCGAAATATCACCGTCAGCTGATATATATTTCTCGTAAAGATTTTTTACCGATAATATTAATTTTTCATTATATTTAAGATTTATAAAAAGCTGCTGTTTCGCTCTTGTCAGTCCTACGTAAAAAAGACGCATTTCTTCACTTCTTGTATCATTCTTTTCTTCATTCGCAAGCATTGTCTGCTGAAATGTCTTGTAATGACGGACTATTTTCGGGTCATACAATATATAGCCTATTCTTCCGTCTGAAGAACACATGACAGAATCTGAATCATACTTAAATTTTGTTGAATTTTCGGCAATAAACACAAATGTAAATTCAAGTCCTTTTGAACCGTGAAGCGACATAACAGAAACATAATCGCCCGAAGATGAGGAAGTTTTTCCCTGTGTGTAGTCACCGTTTTCCATAACCCTGTCAATATGCCTGAGAAAACCGCTCAATCCTCCCGACCCCTCAAACGCCACCGATTGCTCATAACCTTTTGCATACTGTATAAGCATACGCAGATTTGCACGTTTCTTTTCGCCGTCGCTGTAAAGCTGCATAACAGAAATAAAATCGGTTGTATCGTAAATTTTTCCTATAAGTTCACTGACAGTCATTGTAACCGAATCCAGACGGAATTTATCAAGTGATTCAATAAAATTCCTGCACCGCTCAGTCAGTTCTTCATTACAGTCTTTGTATTCTCCGTCAATCATTCCAAGCATGACGGAAAAAAGCGGTTTATCCGTATCAAGCGACTTTATATAAGCAGTCTCGGATATTTTAAACATATACATAGGAGAAGTCATGACGGCTGTCATCTGAACGTCTGAAAGAGGGTTGCTTATTATTCTTAGCAAATCAAGAAGTACAGCTATTTCCCTTGACTTAAGATAACCTTTTTCTTCATGTCGCTTTGCAGGAATACCCAGCTTTTCCAGTTCGTCGGCATATTCGTTTATATATCTGTTCTTACGCATAAGTATACAGAAATCAGACGGCACACATTTACGTTTTTCTCCATTTTCAGTCGTCACTTCAACACCGCTTCGAATCATTTCCGCAATTTTCCGTGCCGTGAATACAGCTTCATAATTCGGCTTTGTTTTTCTGACAACTATATTATTTTCGTCGTCATTATCATCTTCTTCACTGCCGTCACTGTTTATAAATGAAATGTGTGTCAGTCTTTTTCCACCCTGACCGTCATTGTAGGCTTCCGCACCGAAATAAAGTTTTTCGTCGTCGCTGTATTTAATCTCTCCGCACCTTTCAGACATGATATTCTCAAATACATAATTTACAAAGTCAATAACCTGCGGTGAACTGCGGAAATTCTTGTTAAGAAAAATCTTCTTGTTCACAGAATCCCCGTTTTTTTCATAATGCTCGGAATTTTTAAGCGTATTTATAAAGTTTTTCGGGTTTGCAAGTTTAAAACCGTAAATTGACTGTTTTACATCGCCGACAAGAAATGCATTGTCCCCATACATTGCTTCACCGTTTTCACTTACTTTGTAATTTTTGGAAATAAGCTTGAATATCATGTCTTCCTTGTTGTTTGAATCCTGATATTCGTCAATCATGATTATATCATAAAAATCGGCAATTCTTTTTGCCGTTTCCGACTGAACTATAAAGCCGTTTTCGTCGGTTTCCGCAAGCAGTTCAAGGGCAAGACGTTCACCGTCGGCAAAGCTTATGGAATTTTTGGCACACTTCTTTTCCCATATCAAAGACTGATATTTTTTCACCATCTCCGCAAGTATTTCAGTAACTTCACCCGATTCGGCAAAGTCATTTTCAACAGACTCGTTTCCCGATGCAACTTTCTTTACTATCTTTACAAACTCTTCACGCTTTTTCTTAAATGATTCACGCAGGGATTCATTATACTCAATCTTCTTACTCTTTTGTACAAGTCTCTTAAATTTACACGCTTTTTCGGTTTCACTGCTGTCGGGAATATTACCGTTTCTGAAAATATCAGTAAACCATTCTATTTTTTCCAGTTCTTCAACTGCCTGAATATATGTTTTTCTGTACTGGTCACTTTCAGTCACTCCCATAAAAATATCATCAACCATGTTCATACATTCTTCCGCAAGCTTATATGCAAAATCAAGCTCTCTGATACAGTAATTCAGAAAAGCCTTATAATATATGGATTCAGGAAAATTCTTTTTGTACTCATTAACAGCATTATCAAGCCACTTGTCCCTTAACGTGACCGACGCAAGAAAACTGTCGACATTTGAAATAACGTTTTTCAAACGTTTGATATTCTTTATACAGAAACGGTCATAAAGAAAAGAAATTTTATCATATTCATTTTCACTGTAATAATTAATCAAATCTTCCATAGCCTGTGATTTGATAACCTCGTCGTCTGCACCGTCAAGGATTCCGAAACCTGAAGTTATTCCCTGCTCTGAAATATTGTCCCTTATAATCTCAAAACAGAAAGAATTGATAGTTGAAATTTTTGCGTTCTGCAAAAGTGCCTGCTGTTTTATAAGATAAGAATTGTCAGGATTTTCGTTGATAAGGTCACGGATTTTTCTGTCAAGACGCTTTTTCAGTTCAGCGGCTGCATCATTTGTAAACGTAACCACAACCATTCTGTCTGCTCTTACTTTCGTTTCGGGGTTTGCTATAATTTTTATAATCCTCTCAGTAAGAACAGCGGTTTTTCCGCTTCCTGCCGCCGCCGATACGATAATTGACGAATTTCCTGCATTTATTGCATCTTCCTGCTGTTTTGTCCAGCTCATAAAATTTCCTCCTTTTCTTCGGTTTTCAGATTCAGTATTTCTTCCGCCTCCGTCCTGCTTTTCTCGTCGGGAGTACGGTATCTTGTCATAAGCGAATTATCGCATATATTTATATAATCACAGTTTTCACAGGGAAGATATTTTCCTATAAGAAGCGGTTCAGCCTCTGCGTCTCCCTCAAGAAGAGATTCAGCCATTTCGGAAAGTTTTCTGTAGGCAAACTTTTTGAGCCGTTCCATACCGTCCTTTGTTATGCACGAACTCTGGCTTTTACTCATTGTACCGTCATTATTGAACTTTACAGGAATAAAATTTCCTTTTACATTTGTTTCCATAGCATTGAGAACCTTATAGTCACTCAACACCAGTCCGCTTGTTTTCAGTGACGAATTTATAACATTGATATTTTCTGAATCGTCTTTCATATTTTCGGCTTTTATATCTTTTTCCGAAATCTGCACGGGTGAATAAAGTACACCCGATGGAATACAGTCATCATAAAGACCGCCTTTGTCGGTTGAGGCAAAAAGATAAAGAAGCATCTGCAAATTAATTCCGCTTCCGAGAGTTTCGGGATTGATAAACTTTTTACTGCTTTTATAGTCAATAATCCTTACATATTTGTTGTCGCCTATCGTACAGGTATCAACACGGTCGATTATTCCGCCGAAAACAAGACTGTAACCGTCTCCGAACGGCATAACCACAGATTTTTTTCTTTCATTCAGATTCACTTCAAATGCACATGGTGTGAAACTCGTCACCCTCATTTCATTCTGAGTATGCACAAAAACAGATATAAGGCGTTCGGCAAGCTTGTTGAAAATAAGTTCAAACTTTGCATTTTTTCCGAAATCTCCGCCAAGCCTTTCATTTCTGTATCTTTCAGCACACTCTCTTATACTTTTTTTAAGTTCGTCATATGACATATTCAGAAATTCTTCTTTTGTCATACCGCTGAGTATCGTACAGAAACATTCATGTATTATTTCTCCTGCAATTCTCGCATCAAGTTCCATTTTCCCGTGTGATTTAATTTTCATACAGCGTTCACAGAAATATTTAAAGTGACAGGTATTATATGTTTCAATATCCGTCGACGAAAGTCTGAGAGGTGTAAACGGCTTGAGTTTCTGTACCACTTCTTTCTCAATCTGATAATTCTGACGATGTTCGGAACGGCTTTCAGCATAATGAAGCCGTCTGCTGTACTCCGGTTCATTCATAAGTATTTTTTTGATTGAAGCCGTATACCTGTTGTTTTCACTTCTGTTCTGCATATAATGATAAAAAGCCGAATGAACTGTAACCGCATAGTAATCAAGTGAAATATCGTCCTTTGTAAGACGGATTTTTTCATTTCCGAACATTTTTATTATACTTTCAACAACCTGTGCAGGATATTTTGCCTGTCCTGATAAATCTGAAAGCGGATATGTTACAAATACCTTTTCAGACGCTGCCGAAAGCGATTTATACACAACAAGTCTTTCAGATGCAGTAAGGTCAGAAATCGGACGTGCTATCTCAATTCCATTCTGTGAAAGTTTCTGCTTGTCGGATTCGGAAAAAATACCATACATATTAACCTGATTCGGAAAATCACCGTCATTTGAACCTATGGCAAAAACAATCTTAGGGGCATTAAGTCTTGCCGTGCGTGCGGACGCTGCTATTACAGAATCAAGTGTCTGAGGCGGAGAAGAATATTCAAGTTTTCCAATCATAGACTTCATAATCCTTGATATTTCCGAAAATGAAATAACTGTTTCACCGAGAGTTTCCGCAATGCTGTCAAGAATGTCCATAAGACAGCCCCAGAGCCTTTTGAGTTCAGCAGCTTCATAGTCACGGTCAAGTCTTATAAGCTCGCCCATAAGCCTGCCCATACTCTTTTCCGCCTCACATTCAACAAGATATTCATATAATATACGGCATATATTCTCAGCAGTATTTTTTCCTGAAAGACGTTTTTTCAGTTTCATAACAGGATTTATAACCGAAACTCTTATTTTTTCGAGAAGTTCAAGATTTTCGTCTTCGGCAGTAAACGGCGAACACCATGCATTACCTTCAACATTCCACTTATAACAGTAATTTTCAAAAAGTGATATATCAGTAAGCGATATATCAAGTATTCCACATTTCATAAAACGGAAAATATTTTCTGAATTTATCTTCCTTGCTGTGAGCAGGTCAAGAAGCGACGAAAAAAATACCATTATTGAAGTATGCACAACAGGCTTTTCAAGACTGAGAAAATATGGTATTTCACAGCGTTCAAATGTGGCTTTGAGAATATCGGTATATTCGGCGATATTATTTGATATAACAGCAAAATCACGGTATTTCAACGATTTGTCTTCATACATGAGATGTTTTATTGTGGCACATACATATTCTGTTTCTCCGTACATATCCCTTGCCTCAAAAATATGTATATTATCGGGCTTCGGTGCGCTTTCGGGACTGTATCGGAAATTTCTCATTATATGCGTACTGAGATATTCAAGGTCGGGATTCGCAAAACGGTAACTTTTGTCGCATTTTATATTATTACACTCAATATTCATATCACGGCACATTTCTTTAATTGTACGATAAGTATGGTTAACAGTTTCAAAAAGTGTGAACTCTCCCGAATCTACATTATCGGTACGCAGTGCTATATACACATTCTCGGCGGAAGAAATCATGACTTTTATCATTTCAAGCTGGTCGCCGTTGAAACTTTCAAATTCGTCTATATAGATATTCATTCCGCTGAACCAATTTTCACGATTTGCGGTTTCGGCAGCTTTTATAATGTTGTCAAGATTATCCTTGAAACCGTACTCTTTCATAAGTCTGTCGTATTCAAGATATATGGACGCTATATCATTCGTCTTGTCCATAAGACGACGTTCAAAGAATACCGATTTATTCATAAGCATTTCGGGCGTAATTCCCGAACGCTTCATATCGTTTACAAGTTTCAGAACTTCTTCCGCAAAACCGTTCTGCGAACTCTGACGGCGGAAATAGTTCAGTGTATCGGGACTGTTCTGCACTGCCGATATTGCCTGATATATGAGAATCATTCTCGCATAGTCGTCCGCATATTCACCCTTTCTGTCGGGTTCTCCGTAAAGCTGAAACAGCTGTCTTGAAAGACCTGTAAAACTGAGTGAAAAAAGTCTGTTGAATTTTTCCGCACCCAGAAAGAAATAAAGTTTTTTGTCAAATTCATATGAATACTGTTCGGGAACAAGTATAAGCTGAGTATTTGACTTTTCTGAATTTTTTTTGATTTTCTCAAACAGAAATGTTGTTTTTCCGCTTCCTGCCTGTCCTGTTATAAATTTTACCATAAAATTACCCCTTTAATGAAATATGCATACCGAAATCCGATATGCATATTATCTCTTTATTATTAATAACCGTTAAGATGATATTCAGACATTAATGACGGATAGTCAACATAGGCATAGTCAAGGTCGACAGAGCCATTTATTCCGTCAATTTTTCCTGTACTTGTATACTGCCACATTCCGTAATAACCGCCGTAACTTGGTTTTTTAACATTATAGTGTGCAATCCACACGGCATATCTGTTTAGGAATGACACACCGAGTTTATTTTTAAGGAAATTTGAATAACTTGTAATTCCGCAGTAATATCCCTGTTCTTCCATATACGAACAGAAAGCTTCTGTAATTGCATCTATTTCTGCCATGCTGAGATTATCAACACATGGGTCTTCAATATCAAAGTAAACAGGATATTCAAATTTATAATCCTTTATTACTTCACAGCAGGCTTTTGCCTCTTCAATCGCACCATTAACGTCCGTCGCATAACTGTACCAGTAAACACCACAATCAATTCCAAGACTCTGAGCCGTCTGTATATTGTAGTCAAAATTCTTGTCTTTCTGAGAAACAAGCCTGCCGTAACCTGCACGTATAATTGCATAGTCAACTTCACCCGATTCCTTTACGGCATTCCAGTCAATATCACCCTGCCACACAGAAACATCTATACCTTTTTTCTTGTAAGACGGTGCGATTGTAGTAGACGTAATATCTCTTATGCCCGAATCAAAAGAAGTCGCAGGGCGGTCAACATATGTATCGGGTGACATTATATACGGATAGTTAACATACGAAACATCAAGGTCAACAACCCCAGGAACGCCGTCAACATAACCGCTGGCGGTATACTGCCACATTCCGTAATCTCCGCTGTACGACGGAGCAGAAACGTCAAAATGTGCAACCCATACATCATACTTGTCGAGTATTTCAGAATAAATTTTTGTTTTAAGGAAAGTCGTGTAACTGTAAACACCAACACGATAGCCCTTTGCTTCAAGCGTTGAACAGAAAGCCTCTGTCATTGCAGAAATCTGTGCTGTAGTCAGGTGGTCTTGAGAAGGGTCTTCAATATCGAAATAAACGGGGTATGTAAAATCATAATCCTTGATGACTTCATAGCAGACTTCCGCTTCCTGTATTGCTGATTCAACGTCTGTTGCATAGCTGTACCAGTAAGCACCGCATTCAATACCGTTTTCTTTTGCATACTTCATATTGTAATCAAAAGTAGGGTCTTTCTGTGATATGTATTTTCCGTAGCCTGCTCTCATTATTGCGAACTCAATACCGCTGTCCTTTACAGCTTCCCAATCAATATCGGGCTGCCAAGCAGAAACATCAATACCCTTTGCCTGTCTTTGCATAAGTGCGGGGTCAAGCGGACTTTCAGTAGTAGTGGTTGTTGTATACCCCATGTGAGCGTTGTATATGTCAAAAACATTGAAAGGAGCTTCTGTGGTCTGTGTTTCGGAAGAAACAACATCGGTTGAAGTAGTAGTTGTTGTGGTTGATTGCTCCGAAACAGTAGTTTTTGTAGTGGTTGTAGTTGTTGGGGTAGTTGAATCGGTAGTAGTAGTAGTTTTTGTTGTTGTAGTATCCGACGTTGAAGCAGTTGTTTCTTTTTCTTCTTTACTTTCTTCCGTTTTTGTGTTATCATATAAATCAACAAGTGCGTCGTCTGGAACATCAGCAGCTATAGTCTGCGGTATTCCTTCCGAAACTACAGATGCACCTATAAATGCACATGACATAAACGCTGAAAGCATTTTTTTATAAAGCTTCATATTTAAATCATTCCTTTTTCATATTTTAACAATAAGAAAGCCGTATCGACATTATTTCGACGCAGCTTAACTTGTGTGTAACCTTTTTGTAACATTATACCATACTTTAATTTTAAATGCAACCTTTCAGACGAAAAAAACAATTTCGGGTTGAATCTTTGTATATAATCACGAATTTAAAAGAATTATTTCAGCTGTTTTATACAATTTTTTTATAAATCGGAGGTTTATTCTATGGTTACTTTTACTATCAACGAAAACGACAGCGGTCAGCGTGTGGACAAGTTTATAAAAAAAGCACTTCCCGAACTTCCTAAAAGCATGATGTACCGTCTTTTCAGAAAAAAAGATATTAAAATAAACGGAAAACGCTGTGATATTTCGGCAGTATTACAAAACGGTGATATGGTTACAGTATATGTGAAACAGGAAGTTTCAGAAGAAAAAAAGCATGACATGAATTTTATGAAAGCACCCGACAAAGTAAATATTGTTTATGAAGACGAAAATATTCTTATTGCCTTTAAACCTGTCGGACTTGATTCACATTCCAACAGCACAAGTACTTCAGATACGCTTATAAACCGTATAAAACATTACCTTTACAACAAGAAAGAATATATTCCCGAAAACGAAAATTCATTTGCTCCTGCTCTTTGCAGCCGTCTTGACAGGAACACCAGCGGACTTGTCACTTCCGCAAAAAATGCCTCTGCACTGCGTGAAATAAACGAAGCTGTCCGAAATGGTAATATACATAAAATATACCATTGTGTTACCGTTTCGCCGCCGCCCAGAAGTTCGGATATAATTTCTGCATATCACAAAAAAGACGACACACGTAATATTGTGAGAATTTCGGATACCCCCACCGAAAATTTCAAGGAAATAAAAACGGGATATAAAGTACTCTCTCAGAAATCAGGACTTTCACTGATTGAAGTAACGCTTTTCACAGGCAGAACGCATCAGATAAGGGCGCACCTCGCACATATAGGTGCTTATATTCTCGGTGACGGAAAATACGGCAATATCACCGCAAACAAGCGACATGGCGTATTCCGTCAGGCACTGTGTGCATATTCGCTTAAATTTGAACTCCCCGAAAATTCACCGTTTTCGTATCTGAATAAAATTGAAGTTCATGCACCAAAACCCGATTTTGAAAAATTCTTTGATTAACAAATAAAAAAATATCTTCACTATTGACTTTTATCGTTTAAAGTGCTACAATTTAAATTATAAATAATGAAAGGGTTGATTTTTTATGAATATTCTTGTTGTCGGACTTGGTTTAATAGGCGGTTCTGTCTGTAAGGCTCTGAAAAAATATACATACCATAATGTTACAGGCTGTGATATAAATCACGATATTGAAGAAAACGCTCTGCGTGATGTCGCTGTAGACGAGGCTTTCAGCGGAAATTACAGCGGTTTTGACCTTGTTATTATTTCACTCTTTCCCGAAACAGCAGAAAAATTCTTTGCCGAAAATGCAGGAAAATTTGATAAAAACACCCTTATTACCGATGTATGCGGAATAAAGGGGGATTTTTCCGTACGTATGAAAGAAACAGCAGAAAAAAACGGTCTGCGTTATATCGGCATTCACCCGATGGCAGGCAAGGAATTTGGCGGTTATTCAAACAGTTCAGCCGACCTTTTTGTAAAAGCAAATTTCATAATCACACCATTCGATGACAGCCGCAACGAAGACATTGAACTTCTTAAAAAATTATCTTATGAAATAGGTGCGGGAAAAATTGTCATTACAAGTCCCGAAAATCACGACAAAATGATAGCTTATACCTCACAGCTTGCACATATAGTGTCAAGTGCATATGTAAAGAGTCCCGAACTTAATCTTGAATGTGGATTCAGTGGCGGAAGTTTTCAGGATATGACAAGAATTGCCACAATGAATGAAAAAATGTGGACTGACCTCTTTATGCAGAACTGTGACAACTTACAGTTTGAACTTGATACACTGATAGGCAATCTTCTTAAATACCGTGACGCTCTTCAGAACAAAGATGCCGAAACCATGAAGAATCTTATAGCAGAGGGAAGAAAACTCAAGGAAAATAACCTCCGTCACCGTGTCGGACAACCAAACTGAAAGTAACAAATATCTTATCTATGGCATAAAATGATATGAGAGAAAATCTCAATTACACCGAAAGGAATACTCTTATGCCAAAGGTATTTTTAAGTCCCTCAACACAGGAGTGGAATCAGTACGCTACCAACGGCAATGAAGAACTTTATATGAATCTGCTTGCAGACAGAATAGAGCCTTATCTGCGTTCAAGCGGTATAGCGTTCGTACGCAACGACCCTTCACGGAACGTAAACGGAGCTATTCAGGATTCAAATGCTGCATATTATGACGTACATCTTGCACTCCATTCAAACGCTGCTCCCGAACATCTTGCAGGTCGTCTGAGGGGCATTGATATATATTTTGCCCCTAAAAGCAAAGACAGCGAATATCTCGCCAACATCATAGCAAATAATTTAAAAAGCATCTACCCACTGCCCGACAAGGTAAACGCCGTACCTACCGCAACACTCGGCGAAGTACTGAGAACAAAGGCGGTTGCGGTACTGTGCGAACTCGGATACCATGACAATTATGCAGACGAAGCGTGGCTGAAAAATAATCTTGACGTTATCGCAAGAAATATTTCCCGTTCTCTCTGCGACTACTTCGGAATCCCCTTTATCTCTCCGACTGCTGTCAGATGGGGTACTGTAATAACCGACGGTTCGGGTCTTAATATCAGACAATTTCCTGATATTTCCTCAGCTGTTATCGGTTCTATTCCGAACGGCGAAACTGTTATGATTAACGGCGAAACTGACGGCTGGTATGTGGTAAACTACAACGGCACTACAGGATATTCAAGCAGTGAATTTATTTTTATCTGAAAAAAAGGCTTTCTGTAATATGCAGAAAGCCTTTTATATTCAGGAAATATTTTATTTCCGAGATTGTGAATTATTTGTCCTGTTTCTCTGCGACTTGTATTTTGCTTTGGCATTCTTCTGTCTGTTCTTGTAAAGAACATAGGAATAAATACACATAAGAATATAAAGCGCACAAAGCACGAATGAAACAGTCAGTGCAGTTCTGAACCACTTTGATTTAGGGAATTTCGTTACCGCAAAAAGATTATATTTTGATGCCGAACGGTTTACATCAGATACTGCCACAAGTTCAACCGTGCCGAGTTCCTCACCATTGTATTTCAATGTTACTTCTCCCAGCGGTTCACCCTTTTTAACAGGTGCCTGCAATGATTTTTTATACCATTTTATATCATACTTATTTATAACAGATGTGTCGATTTCGTCATACCATAACAGCGAAAATTCTTCTTTCGGACGTGCAAGCACATAATCGTTGCCGTCTGCCAGTTCTACGGGAATTTCACCGACTTCGGCAGTATCGGCAAGCAGTACCTGATAGGAAATATGTGTGAACGCCCAGTCAAAAAGCGTTTTTGCGTCATCAATATGAGAATAAATTAAATTTCCGTCCTCATCACTTATAGGTGAGTTCATCAGGACAGCAAGATAATTATCACCGTCCTTGCTTGCAAGAGAGATTATGCTTCTTCCTGCTTCTTCAAGATTAGCCGTCTTGATACCTTTTGCGGCATTGTAATAATCCACACTTTCGGGATTCATCATTTCATTTGAATGTTTCCATGTCCATGAATTGAAATCTTCATGATTTGTGTCGTTCGGAACAGACGGCTTGTATTCGTAAGTTGTTGCAATCTGTTCAAAAAACGGAACGGCAAGAGCATACTCCGTAAGTTTTGCCATATCACGTGCTGTTGTATATTGATTTTTGTCATATAAACCCGTAGCGTTTGTGAAATGTGTGTTTTCAAGCCCAAGCTCCTCGGCTTTCCGATTCATACAGTCAATAAAATTATCAACATTGCTTCCGCCGATATAATAAGCGAGGGTCTGTGAAGCTTCCATAGATGAAGTAAGCATCATAGCATAAAGCAGGTCGGTAACAGTAAAGACATCACCGTTATATATTTCAGCGGTGCGAACGTCGTCGGGATATTCGGAATCATACAGTATATCAGAATATACTTCTTCGTCCATAACAATTTCCTGATTTAAATTATCACAGTTTTCAATAGTAACAACCGCTGCCATAATATTCACAAGAGGTCCTGGCATCTGCTTTGCGTCGGCGTTCTTCTCGTTTATTACAGTGTCTGTATCACGATTAATCAGTAAAACCGATTCACTCTGAAGAGGTGTTTTCAATGTAAAATTAATAGCGTCTGCATTCGGTACACAAAGAAGCGGCACTGTCATAACCAAAGCCGCAAGTGCTGATAAAATCCTTTTCATACTTTCTCCTTTAATTTATGCGGTTTCCGCAGAATAGTTTGATATATATATTATAACAGATATTTTCACAATTTTAAAGTCTTTTTCAAAAAAAATTTTTTTCTCTTTACGTATGGCTGTAAATATG
>CAMWVV010000053.1 GCA_947177755.1 uncultured Ruminococcus sp.
ATCATGCCGTTAAACCGGAAAGAATGACCGACGAAAAACTTTCCGCAATCTCTCAGGCGTGCGACGAAGTTATAAGCGGTTCTCTCAATGAACATTTTCCGCTTGTTGTATGGCAGACAGGAAGCGGTACACAGTCAAACATGAACGCTAATGAAGTTATCGCCAACAGAGGAAACGAAATCGCAGGTGCAAAGCTTCTGCACCCGAATGATGACATCAACATGAGCCAGTCATCAAATGATACTTTTCCTACTGCAATGCATATCGCTGCTGTTATTGCCGTTGAAGACAAGGTTATTCCTGCTGTTGACACCCTTATTGATACTTTTAAAAGACTTGAAGAAGAAAACGAAGGTATTGTAAAGAGCGGACGTACTCACCTTCAGGACGCAACTCCTATAAAGTTCTCTCAGGAAATAAGCGGCTGGAGAGCTTCTCTTGAAAAAGACAGAAAAATGCTCCTTTCTTCCGTTGAGGAACTCAGGGAGCTTGCTCTTGGCGGTACGGCAGTAGGTACGGGTCTTAACGCCCCTGCCGGATTTGCGGAAAAGGCTGCCGAAGCTATCAGCGAAATTTCAGGAAAGAAGTTTGTTACCGCTCCGAATAAGTTCCATTCGCTTACTTCAAAAGACGAAATCGTATTTGCCCACGGTGCTTTAAAGGCTCTCGCCGCCGATATGATGAAGATTGCCAATGACGTGAGATGGCTTGCATCAGGTCCACGTGACGGTCTCGGCGAAATATTCATACCCGAAAACGAGCCGGGCTCGTCAATTATGCCGGGCAAGGTCAACCCCACACAGTGTGAGCAGGTTACTATGGTGGCTGTTCAGGTAATGGGCAATGACGTTGCAGTTGGTATGGCTGCTTCACAGGGTAATTTTGAACTTAATGTATTTATGCCCGTATGTGCATATAACTTCCTCCAGTCTGCACGTCTCCTTGCTGAATCAATTGTTTCATTCAACAAAAACTGTGCAGTGGGAATAAAGGCAAACAAGGAAAAAATGCACCATAATCTCCACAATTCCCTTATGCTCGTTACTGCTCTTAATCCGTATATCGGTTATGAGAACGCTGCCAAGACCGCAAAGAAAGCTTTCAAGGACAATATTTCCCTTAAGGAAGCCTGCGTGGAACTCGGTTTCCTGACGGCTGAACGTTTTGACGAAGTTTTTCACCCCGAGGAAATGGCATAAAATTAACAGAAAGGAAGCGTACTAATGAATACTTTCACGTATTATCCCGGCTGTACGCTCAGAACCAAAGCAAAAGACCTTGACGCTTATGCAAGGTCTTCTGCCGAAGCTCTCGGTATCACTCTCGAAGAACCGAAGGACTGGCAGTGCTGCGGAGGTGCTTACACTACAGCCAAAGATGAAATTGCTACAAAGCTTTCTGCGGTAAGAACTCTCAACGCCGCAAAAGAAGTCGGCAGACCTCTTATAACAGTCTGTTCTGCCTGCCACAATGTTATCAAGCAGACTAATTACGATATTTCCAATGATGAGGAAATGGCTGCAAAGGTAAACAATTACCTTAAACTCGATGAGGCTTATACAGGTGAAACAACTGTTTACCACTATCTCGAAATGCTCCGTGACGTTGTTGGTTTCGACAATCTTAAAAAGCAGGTTGTAAATCCTTTCAAGGGAAAGAAAATCGCTGCTTATTACGGCTGTCTGCTTCTCCGTCCGAGTAAGGCTCTCGCTATGGACGACCCCGAAAATCCTTCCATTATGGAGGACTTTATAAAGGCTATCGGCGGTACTCCAGTTATCTACGCACAGCGTAACGAATGCTGCGGCGGTTACATAACTATGGAGGACAAGGCTCAGGCTTCAAAGAGAAGTGCAAAGGTTATGGATTCCGCTAAGGAACAGGGTGCAGACATGATTATAACTGCCTGTCCTCTCTGTCTTTATAACCTTAAAAAGAACTCAGGTTCTGACCTTCCCGTCTATTATTTCACTGAACTTCTTGCCGAAGCTCTCGGATTAAAGGAGGCTAATAATGAATAATAATCTCAAGGAACAGGTTATCCGTTCAAGTGGTGTCAACGTTCTGAAGTGTATGCGATGCGGTAAATGCTCAGGCACTTGTCCGTCATACGACGAAATGGAATATCATCCGCACCAGTTCGTATACATGGTTGAAAAAGGCGACATTGAAACACTCATGAAATCAGAATCAATTTATAAATGTCTTACCTGTTTTGCCTGTGTTGAAAGATGCCCGAGAAACGTTGAACCTGCAAAGGTTGTTGAGGCAGTACGTCTTGCAGCAATTCGCAAACAGGGTAATAATCATCTTATTGCCGACAATATTCCCGAAATGCTCGACGAAGATTTACCACAGCAGGCAATCGTTACAGCATTCAGAAAATATACCAAGTAAGGAGGAGATAATATGCAGAGAATAGGAGTATTTGTCTGTCACTGCGGTACTAATATAGCCGCAACGGTAGACGTTAAGGCTGTTGCGGAAGCTCTCAGCCATGAACCCGGAGTAGTTATCTCTCAGGAATATCAGTATATGTGTTCTGAAGCAGGTCAGAATCTCGTCAAGGACGCTATAAAGGAGTACGGTCTTACAGGCGTTGTTGTATGTTCATGTTCTCCACGTATGCACGAAAATACTTTCAGAAAAGCCGCCTCTTCTGCCGGACTTAATCCGTATCTCGTTGAAATTGCAAACATCAGGGAACAGTGTTCATGGATTCACAAGGACATTGCCACAGCTACCGAAAAGGCTGTTATTCTCGGTAAAGCCGCTATAGCTAAGGTTCACCTCAATACACCTCTTACAGCAGGTGAAAGCCCTGTTGCAAAAAGAGCGTTGGTAATCGGCGGCGGTATCGCAGGTATCCAGACGGCTCTTGATATTGCCGAAGCCGGTTTTGAAGTAGACATAGTAGAAAAAGAAGCTACTATAGGCGGTAAAATGGCTCAGATTGACAAGACTTTCCCTACTCTTGACTGTGCTGCCTGTATTCTCACACCTAAAATGGTTGAGGCTTCACAGAATGAAAAAATCACTATTCACTCATACAGTGAAGTAAGTGCGGTAAAGGGATTTGTCGGCAACTTCACCGCTACCATAAAGAAAAAGAAACGTTTTGTTGACGAAACAAAGTGTACGGGCTGCGGACTTTGTACAGAAGCCTGTCCGATGAAAAAAGTTCCGAACGCTTTCAATCTCGGTCTTGACAACAGAAGTGCCATATACATTCCGTTTGCACAGGCTGTGCCGAAAGTTGCTACAATTGACCCGAATTACTGCCTCAAACTCCGCAAGGGAGATGTCAATGACAAGGTATGCGGCAAGTGTGCAGAAGCCTGTACAGTCGGTGCTATAAACTATCACCAGCAGGACGAATATATTGAACAGAAATACGGTGCAATCGTTGTTGCAACAGGCTTTAACCCGATTAAACTTGACAAGTATGATGAGTTCGCATATAACCAGTGTCCTGACGTTGTAACATCTCTTGAACTCGAAAGACTTATGAACGCAGCAGGTCCTAACGGCGGTACACTTCTCAGACCGTCCGACAAAACCCACCCGCACAAGATTGTTTTCGTACAGTGCGTAGGCTCAAGATGCGACGACAGCAAGGGCAAGCCATACTGTTCAAAAATCTGCTGTATGTATACAGCTAAGCACGCTATGCTTATACGTGAAAAATATCCCGATACAGAAGTTTATGTATTCTACATAGATGTACGTACTCCCGGTAAGAATTTTGACGAATTTTACCGCAGAGCCGTTGAACAGTATAACGTCCATTATATAAAGGGCATGGTAGGCAAGGTTACTCCTAAGGCTGACGGCACTATAGACGTTCAGGCTTCCGACCTCCTTTCAAACGAACAGCTTCATATTGATGCTGACATGGTTGTCCTTGCGACTGCTATTGAACCCGACAAGACTGCACGTCCGCTTGCAACAATGCTCACAACTCAGATGGATACAAATGACTTCTTTACGGAAGCTCATGCAAAGCTGCGTCCTGTTGAAAGTGCCACAGCAGGTATATTCCTTTCGGGTGCCTGTCAGGGTCCAAAGGATATTCCCGAAACTGTTGCTCAGGCAAGTGCCGCTGCTTCAAAGGCTATCGGTCTGCTTGTCAAGGACAGCATCACCTGCAATCCCTGTGTTGCTCATTCAAACGAACTTATGTGTAACGGCTGTTCAGCTTGTGAAAAGGTTTGTCCCTATGGTGCTATCACTTATCAGGACAAGGAATTCAGAATGCCCGACCGTACAACTGCTATCAGACGTGTTGCAGGCGTTAACCCTGCTGTATGTCAGGGCTGTGGTGCTTGTACAGTTGCCTGTCCGTCGGGTGCTATGGATTTGAACGGCTTCTCTAACAGTCAGATTATGGCGGAGGTAGACGCAATATGCAAGTAAATGAAAATAAAGAATTTCAGCCGCTGATAGTCGCATTCTGCTGTAACTGGTGTTCATATGCAGGTGCTGACCTTTCAGGTACAAACAGACTGAATTATCCGACAAATGTTAAAATAATAAGAGTACCATGCTCATGCCGTGTAAATCCGATGTTTATCCTCAGGGCTTTCCAGAAAGGTGCGGACGGAGTTATTCTCTGTGGCTGTCACCCCGGAGACTGCCATTATACATCGGGCAACTACTTCACGAGAAGAAGAATGACACTTCTTTTCAGTATGCTTGATTTTCTCGGCATTGAGCGTGACCGTACAAGAGTAGAATGGGTTTCCGCCGCCGAAGGTGCTAAGTTCGCCGCAACTATGAACGAATTTACCGAAGCTGTAAAGAAACTCGGACCTAACCGCAGATTGGAGGATTTAAGATGCAGGAAGCAATAATCAGCAAGGCAAAACAGCTTCTCGCAGACGGCACGGTCAACCGTGTTATCGGCTGGAAAAAGGGCGAGTTTGCTTACGACATCACTCCGGCGATTTTTGAAAGTGCAGAAGAAATTGACGCTGATTTCGTATACGATGATTTCACATCTGCAAACGTTTCAAAGTATCTCGTCAAGGAAAGCAAGAAAGAAGGAAAAATCCTCGCTTTCCTCAAACCCTGCGACACTTACAGCCTTAACCAGCTTACCAAGGAACACAGGGTTAACCGTGAAAATATATATGTTGTCGGTATTCCAAGCGACGGCAAGCTTGACGCCGAAAAGATAAAGGCTAAGGGAATCACAGGTATCACAGGCGTTGAAAAAGACGGTGACACACTTAAAATAAATACTATTTACGGTGAGGAAACAATGCCGGTTGCCGAAGCAATGAGTAATAAGTGCCTCAGCTGTAAGAGCAGGAAACACGTTACTTATGACGAACTTATAGGCGAGGACGGCGAGGTTATTACTTCAGACCGCTTTGATATGGTTGAAAAACTCGAAAACATGACTTCTCAGGAACGTTATGATTTCTGGAGAAATGAACTCTCAAAGTGTATCAGATGCAATGCGTGCAGAAATGTCTGTCCTGCCTGCACCTGCGAAAACTGCGTTTTCAATAATCCCGATTCAGGCGTTGAAAACAAGGCGGCTGCCGACAGTTTCGAGGAAAATATGTTCCATATTATCCGTGCTTTCCACGTTGCAGGAAGATGCACAGACTGCGGTGAATGTTCAAGAGTTTGTCCGCAGAATATTCCGCTTCATCTCCTTAACAGAAAGTTTATCAAGGATATAAACTCACTTTATGGTGAGTATCAGGCAGGAGCAGATACTACTTCAAAAGCTCCTCTCAACGATTATACACAGGACGACTGTGAAGCAAGTATCGTTCACGAAAGGGGTGTTGAGTAATGCTTAAAATATCTCTCGAAAATCTCGGCAGGCTTTTTGATGCTGTTTCCGAAAAGCAGACTCTCTATATTCCCACCGACCGTGAGGACGGTGCGGCAGAGTACAGGAAATATGAAAACGGCATGAAACTCAGCAGAAACCTTAATACACTCCGCAGTGCAAAGGACTTTTTCTTCCCGCAGACCGAAAATCTCGCTGACTTCAAAATGGAGGGCAAGAAGATTGAAGTTATTGATATACGTGAAGAATCGGAAGATTTTGTTGTGTTCGGCGTGCGTGCGTGCGATGCAAGAAGCTTTACAATTCTTGACAAGGTTTTCCTCAGCGAACCCGTTGACAGCTATTACAAGAACAGACGTGACCACGGCACTATCGTAACTATGGCTTGTTCAAAACCTGCTGAAACCTGCTTCTGCGGAACGTTCGGTATTGACCCGACCGCTCCCGAAGGTGACGCTGCCTGCTGGTCTGACGGTGAAAGCGTTTTCTTCAAAGCTAACAACGAAAAGGGTCAGGCGTTTATTGACTCTGTCGCTTATCTCCTTGAGGACGGCGACACCACAAAGCTTGATGAAGTAAATGCCAAGACCAAGGAAATTCTCGGAAAACTTCCGCTTGCTAATCTCTCAACAGAAGCATTCGGCGGTGATACACTTATGGAACACTTCCGCTCTGAAAAGTGGGCTGAACTTTCTGAAAGCTGTCTGGGCTGTGGTACTTGTACATTCGTGTGTCCTACCTGTCAGTGTTATGACATAAAGGACTTCAACACAGGTCACGGCATCAAACGTTTCAGATGCTGGGATTCCTGTATGTATTCCGACTTCACAAAGATGGCTCACGGTAATATCCGTAATTCTCAGCTTGAACGTTTCCGCCAGAGATTCATGCACAAGCTGGTATATTTCCCTTCAAACAATAACGGTGAATTTGGCTGTGTAGGCTGCGGAAGATGTCTTTCCAAGTGTCCTATATCCATGAACATCGTCAAGGTAATGAAAGCATTGGAGGTTAAGTAATGAACGCTAATGATACATTGATTCCGCACATCGGTGTTGTTACCGACATAAGAATTGATACTCCCGATGTAAAGACTTTCAGAGTCAATGCCATACAGGCAGACGGAACAGTCAGCGGAAAAGTTTTTGAACATATGCCCGGTCAGTGTGCAATGCTTTCCATTCCCGGCGTGGGTGAAGGTATGTTTTCCATAACTTCTTCACCGACAAACAAGGATTTCATGGAATTCAGCATTAAAAAGTGCGGCTGTCTTACAACATGGCTTCATGCTATGGAAGTCGGTCAGCAGATTACTATAAGAGGACCTTACGGTAACAATTTCCCCGTTGAAACAGAACTGAAAGGCAAGGATTTGCTTTTTATTGCCGGCGGTATCGGTCTCGCACCTCTCCGCTCCGTAATCAATTATGTACGTGACAACCGTGCAAACTACGGCGACGTTCAGATTGTCTACGGTTCACGTTCAAAGGACGACCTCGTTGACTATCAGGAAATTCTTGACGAGTGGATGAAAGATGACGGCATAACTGTAAACCTCACTATCGACAGGGAACAGGAAGGCTGGGACGGTCATGTAGGTTTTGTTCCCAACTATGTAAAGGAACTCAATCCGTCACTCAGCAAGACAGTTCTTATATGCGGACCTCCGATTATGATTAAGTTCACACTTGCAGGTCTTAAGGAACTCGGTTTCACTGAAACTCAGGTTTACACAACTATGGAACTTCGTATGAAGTGTGCTGTCGGCAAATGCGGAAGATGCAACATAGGCGACAAGTACGTATGCAAGGACGGACCTGTTTTCCGCTTTGACCAGCTCGACGAACTGCCTGACGAATATTAATAAGGAGTATTGAACATGGAAAATATGTTAAACGTTTACCTGTTCGGCAAGAAGTATCAGGTGCCGGCAGGACTGACTATAATGACGGCTATGGAATATGCCGGCTACGAACTCGTAAGAGGCTGCGGCTGCCGTAACGGTTTCTGCGGTGCTTGTGCAACTATCTACAGAATCAAGGATAAGCAGGAACTTCATGCCTGTCTTGCCTGTCAGACAGAAGTGCAGGAAGGTATGTATGTTGCTACACTTCCTTTCTTCCCGCTCGTAAAGCAGATTTACAACATCGAGGAAATCAAGCCGAACGAACAGATTATGATGCAGCTTTATCCCGAAATATACAGCTGTATCGGCTGTAACGCCTGCACAAAGTCCTGTACTCAGGAACTAAATACAATGCAGTATATCGCTTATGCTCAGAGAGGCGAATATGACAAGTGTGCGGAAGAGTCTTTTGACTGCGTAATGTGCGGTGTATGTTCTTCACGCTGTCCTGCCGGAATCTCTCACCCACAGGTTGCTATGCTCGCAAGACGTTTGAACGGAAAGTACATAGCCCCCGAATGCGGACACCTTGCTGACCGTGTAAACGAAATCAATGAAGGTATCTTTGACGAAAAAATTGCTGAACTTATGGCTAAGTCTGTTGACAACGTTGAAGAAGTCAAGGACCTTTATAACCATCGTGAGATTGAAAAGTAAGGAGGAGCGAAAATGTATAAAATTGATAAGCTTAATGAGCTTGCAAAGATAGTTGCTGAAAAGAGAGCTGAAAATGCAGCTCTTGAACCCAGAAGAATGACGGCAGAAGAAAAGGACACTCTCCTTGCTGAATTTCACCCCGACTACAGACAGGACCAGTTCAGCGTACTCGGAGCAGGTGTGAACAAAGGCGGAAAAGTTCCGACACAGCTCGCAGAACTTCTTCAGGGCAAGAGCAGAATAAACCCTGCTGACGTGGATTTATCAAACCCCGATTATGATACAGACGTACTTATAATCGGCGGAGGCGGAGCAGGTGCTTCATGTGCAATCGAAGCTGACGAAGCAGGCGTTAAGGCTATGATAGTTACAAAGCTCCGTATCGGCGACGCTAACACAATGATGGCTGAGGGCGGTATTCAGGCAGCCGACAAGCCTAATGATTCTCCTGCCATTCACTATGTTGACGCTTTCGGCGGCGGTCACTTTGCCGCAAAGCCCGAACTTGTAAAGAAACTCGTTACAAAAGCTCCCGAAGCTATTCAGTGGCTCAACAAACTCGGTGTTGAGTTCGACAAGGAAGCTGACGGTACTATGATTACAACCCACGGCGGTGGTACTTCAAGAAAGAGAATGCACGCCGCTAAGGACTATTCGGGTGCTGAAATCATGAGAACCCTCAGAGACGAAGTTCTCAACAGAGGTATTCCCGTAATCGACTTCACCGCCGCCGTTGAAATTATTCTTGACGAAAACGGCAGGGCTGCCGGTGCTGTTCTCATGAACATGGAAACAAAGGAACTTCTCGTTGCAAGAGCAAAGACTGTTGTTATCTCCACAGGCGGTGCGGGAAGAATGCACTATCAGGGATTCCCGACTTCAAACCACTACGGTGCAACTGCTGACGGTCTCGTACTCGGCTACAGAGTAGGTGCAAAGCTCCGTGACGTTGACACACTCCAGTATCACCCGACAGGTACAGGATATCCCGAACAGATTTTCGGTGCATTGGTTACCGAAAAAGTCCGCTCACTCGGTGCAAAGCTTGTTAATATCGACGGCGAAGTTTTCATGAATCCTCTTGAAACACGTGATGTTACAGCTTCTTCAATTATCCGTGAATGTACAGCAAGAGACAAGGGCATTGAAACAAATCTGGGCAAGGCTGTATGGCTTGATACTCCTATGATTGAACTTATTCACGGTGAAGGCACTATTGAAAAGAGAATCCCCGCAATGCTCAGAATGTTCGGCAAGTACGGTATCGATATACGCAAAGAACCTATTCTTGTTTTCCCGACACTCCACTATCAGAACGGTGGTATAGACATTACTGACGAATGTGCTACTACTGTTGAAAATCTCTTTGCGGCAGGTGAGGTTGCAGGCGGTATCCACGGAAGAAACAGACTTATGGGCAATTCACTTCTTGATGTTATCGTATTCGGCAGAAATGCCGGTATATATGCGGCTGCAAAGGCTAAGGAAACAGCTGTTCCCGAAAATCTCACTCTTGAACATATAAATAAGTTCAATGCAGAACTTTCAGAAGCAGGAATCGACACGGGCAAGGTTTCACCTATGCTTCTTCCTCACTATGCAAGAAAATCAAAATAATTTAATTTAATTATAATCCACTGAAACCGACGGGCATTTTTTGTGTCCGTCGGTTTGTGCGGTTATATACATATTGTGATATTGCATAAAAAATATGCAGTATTGCGGAAAATTTAACAGAAAGAGGTTGTATATTATGGAATTAATCTCAGCGGGAAATTTTTCTATTGGTATCAAAGAAATAACTTTCCTCATGTTTACAGTCTTCTTGATTACGACTGTGGGCTATCTGCTCGGCAGAATCACTGTCAAGGGCGTTTCGCTCGGTACTGCCGGCGTTTTTATCGTTTCTCTTCTTTACGGCTGTTTCTTTTACAAGAATCTCGGCGATAACCTTATGGTCAGCAAAGACCTTTCAGTTGGCACTGAAATTTTAAACGTTAGTACTACGTATGTAAAAAGTGCATTGAAAATCATCGAGAATCTCGGACTTATATTATTTGTAACGTCTGTCGGATTCATTGCAGGACCTAACTTCTTCGGCAACTTCAAGAAAAATTTCAAGTCTTACGTACTTCTTGCACTTGTCGTAATTATTGCAGGCGGACTTGCCTGCGGCGGCTGTATTCTCATTGACAAGGGCGTTTCAGGTGACCCGACCGAAAATATCGCTTCAATGCTTGTCGGACTTCTCTCAGGTTCTCTTACAAGTACACCTGCATTCTCTGCCGCAAAGGCAACAGTTGCAAGCCGTCCGAACGGTGAAACCCTTGAAGACCTTGTAACAGTCGGTCACGGTATTGCCTATCTTTTCGGCGTAATCGGTGTTGTTCTGTTTGTTCAGCTTGTTCCTAAATTCATGAATGCTGATATGAAAAAAGAACGTGAAAAGCTCATCACTGCTGACAGCGGTTCAAAGAAAAAGGTAAATAAGAATCTTATTGAAATGGACGAATTTGGCTTTATGCCCTTTGCACTTGCTTCAATTGTCGGTATATTCGTTGGTTCAATAAAATTCGGCAATTTCTCACTTACTACAACAGGCGGTTGTTTGCTTGTCTCCCTTATCTTCGGACATTTTGGAAACTTCGGTGCAATATCCGTTACTCCAAAAGAAAGCACACTGAAAGTTTTCCGTGAATTTGGACTTATGCTTTTCCTTATCGGTGCAGGCGTTTCAGGCGGTGCAAGCTTCGTTGAACACTTCAAGGCTGTTTACTTTGTATATGGTATAATCATGACTCTTGTTCCTATGATTATAGGATTCTTCTTTGCCAAGTACGTTCTCAAACTCAGCCTGCTCAATAACCTTGGTTCAATCACAGGCGGTATGACTTCAACCCCAGCTCTTGGTACTCTCATAAGTACAGCAGGTACAGAAGATGTCGCTTCTGCCTATGCAGCTACATATCCCGTAGCACTTATTGCTGTTGTTATCGTATCGCAGGTACTGCTTATGATATTCAAGTAAAACATAAAAAACCGTTCCTTTCGGGGAGCGGTTTTTTGTTGACATTTCGGGAAATGTATGCTATAATTTAACAAACACAAAAGCGAAATGGACTGAAAAATTATGATAATTGAAATTGAATACTACAAAGGGAACATTATGTTATCGGGAAAGTCAATAAGTTTTGCTGAACTGAAAAAACAGCTTGAAACAACAGAAAATATTCATGATGCTGAAACAGATAATTTTATTGAATTACTTTGCAGGAATTATCAATGGACTGTTATTGAAACTGGTATAATGCCGAATTATACCTATGACAGGGATATCAGAAAACTTTATAAACAGAGGTAACAATATGAATTACATAAGAAAAGCAATACAGGAAGATTGTTCAAGAATTGCTGAAATTGAAATCTTTAATTACAGACTAAATTTTTATCCTATATTCAGAAATGACCAATACTATTTTAATGAGCTTCGGGTTGATACTCAAACAGAAAAATATCTATGTAATCCGGATATGATAAATAATACATATGTCTATGACGACGGAGTTATAAAAGGTTTTATCAGTATTGACGAACATGAAATTAAAAAATTATTTGTTGAGCCAGTATTGCAGGGACAGTCAATCGGTTCTGTATTGCTGGATTACGCTTTGACTAATCATAATATTAAATTTTTATGGGCTTTGGAAAAGAACACAAAAGCAATTTCATTCTATAAAAAACATGGCTTTTATCTTACAGATGAAAGAAAGTTTGAAGACGAAACAACAGAATATTTGATTAAATTAGCGATATGAATGAAAATACATAAAAATAAAGCACGGACTTTTTTTAAAATCCGTGACTTTTTTTTCATACGCCGTATGTACTTCTGTATTCAAGCATTTTATCGAGATACTCCTTGCCCTCGACAATGCCGTTTCTGATAGCGTCGATTATATCTTCCATTGTCACTATAGGATATACTGTAACGTCGAAATCACGCTTTACTTCCTGAACGGCTGAGAGTTCGCCCGTACCTTTTTCCATTCTGTCAACCGTGATAACCATTCCCGTAACATCAACGTCCGCCGTTGACTTCAGCTTCGGCATGGACTCACGAAGAGCTTTTCCCGATGTCATAACGTCATCAATAATAATAACCTTTTCGCCGTCCGTGAGGGTTTTTCCGACAAACATTCCGCCTTCGCCGTGGTCTTTGGCTTCCTTGCGGTCGAAACAGTAGGCAACGTCAATGCCATACTTGTTGCTGAGTGCCACAACGGCGGAAACAGCCAGCGGTATACCCTTGTATGCAGGACCGAAAAGTGTCTCTACAGGGATATTGTTTGCGTGGATACATTCAGCGTAATATTCACCAAGCTTTGCAAGCTGTGCGCCGGTCTTATAGTTACCGCAGTTGATGAAATAGGGGGCTTTTCTTCCGCTCTTAAGTGTGAACTCGCCGAACGTAAGCACTCCACAGTCCACCATGAATTTAATAAAACTTTCTTTGTAGGTCATTTTAAAACTCCTTTGTTTTTATATTAACCGCTATTTTATTAACGGTTTTAAAGTAGCATAATATTTCTTTTGATTTTGCGAACCAAATGTTTGCCCTATCTGATTATTAATCTGTGTTTTTACTTTATTTTTATCCTTAAGTACTATAGCTTTGTTATATATATCAAATAATTTCTGCTTGTTTATCTTTGATAAATTCAGAGGTTTTACTGCCTTGTCAAAATCCGTTTCAGCTTTGGCAGTCGGAGCAGGCTGAACAGCAGGAACAACAGCAGGCAGAAGTTTCTGAACGTTTCCGACAATATCCGACGATATTTTTATTTTTACATTCTTTTCTTTCCAGAAACTTCTTACATATTCATAACCCTTGTCATTGCTGATAATATGACATTCTGTATCAGGATTATTGCCGAGAACGTACCCGAGAAAAGTGGATAGCTGAAAATCAAGGGCGTTTTTTCCACCGCACTGAACCTTATAAAGCTGTATATCCGCTTTGCATGAAACAAGTTTTTCATAGAGTGAAAAAGTAAGGGTTTCGGCGTTTGTCGTATAAAATATTACAAGGTTGTCATTTTCGGTCAGCTTTTCAATGCCGTTCAGACCTGCCTGATGTACATTTTCATAGTCTATAAGGTAATATCTGATATGCTGAATCTCTTCTGTAACATTGTTGTCTGTCATTATTATATATCCCCTTATTTTATTAACGGCTTGATTACTGAATAAATAGCTTTTGTCTGCTCACTGCCGAATTTTTTACACAACTGCTGATTTATATCACATTTTATTTTCGGAATCGGTAAATCATATCTTTCCATACTTTTCATCAGCACGTCTTTTACAAACTCGGCATCTTCCTTTTCAAGTTCAAGCTGACTGAGAACAGACTTTATTTCCGATTTTTTCAGTGAATCAAACTTCTTGCTTTTGGATATGTCGGAGGTAAGGCATATTTTTATTCCGTATTTCCGCCAGAAATTACAGACATTCTCAAAACCCGAATCCTGACTTATAATATAGCATAAACATTTTGAATGTTTCCCGATTATGTAACCGATATACGAGGCAAGCTGAAAATCAAGGGCGTTTTTTCCGAATGTATCAACTTCAAAACAGGTGATTTTCGCTTTTGTTTCGATAATCTGACTGTGCAGACTGAAAGGAAGTTTGTCCGCATTTCTGCTGTAGAAAATGATTACATTATCACTTTTATTCAGTTCGTCAATTCCGTGAAGTCCTGTTTTATGCACGTTTTCATAGTCTATGAGATAATATCTCTTATGCTTCTTATCATTCTTTTTGTCGGACACAATATCACTTCCTTTCCTGTTCATATTGATTCATAAATATATCCGCAGTTCGGACAGCGTGGATAGTCCAAATCAATTTCTGCATTGCATTCAGGACATACTTTAACGGGGAGAACGTCAATTTTATCGTCAAAATCCCTGTTGAAGCGTCCTATGAAACCGACGGGTTTCGTATACTGAAAGATACCTGCCATCATTCCGCAGTCTGAACAATAGAAGCCGAGTGTTGAACTCTGCGGAGTTTCGCAGTATTTTCTGCCGTTTTCATACCATGCGGCTACAGGGTAAGCGTGATATATACCTTTGTCGGTGCTGTGCTGTTCCATTCTGAATTCGCCCATTCTCATAGGTTTTCTGCATCTGATGCAAATCATAAAAAATCCTCCTTGAAATACAGCATATTTTCCGTACAGATTTTTTTATTATGCTTTAATTATATCATGACTGTAAGTTTAAGTCAAGGAAAAATATATTATTAATATCATGACAAAAAGTTAAAAATAAAAATAACTGAAAACCTCTTGAAAAAAATGCTCGGACAAGGTATAATAATATATAGTGC
>CAMWVV010000054.1 GCA_947177755.1 uncultured Ruminococcus sp.
ACATATTTCCGTCACATTTATAGTTTTAAAAATAAAGTTATTTTTTCCTGATATAATTTTTATATGCTTTATCAATTTTTTAATGCAGATTTTCTGCCACTTTTTTAATTTTTTCTTTTTATGTGCATCGTCACCGCTTAGGGCAATCCAGTGAGACGCAATTCCGTTTATATCCGTAACGGCTATTTCGGCAGGACATTCCGTATACCCACAGAACTCACAACCGGAGCGTATACACTCAATCCGTATCTGCTTAAAACCGTTCGGACATTTTTTTTCATTCATGCAGTAAGTTTCAAGAAGTATATGATTATAAAACATCATATTTCCACCTTTCATTTAAAAATAATTCGGCAGAAGATTTCCCCTGCCGAAATATTTTTACTTGAATCTTCCTGCGAGTTCAGTAAGACCAGGGTCTGATGTTCCCTGTCCGACAGCATTGAATTTCCATTCATTGTTATGCTTATAAATTTCGCCGAAAATCATAGCTGTACAGCCCGAATAATCATCTGTGAGATTATATCTGCACATTTCATTATTGTTTCTGTTGTCAACAATTCTGATAAACGCATTCTTTATCATTCCGAAATGCTGACCACGCTGTACCGCCTGATATATATTTACAACAAAAACTATCCTGTCCACACCGTACGGCACTTCTGAGAGGTCAACCACAATCTGCTCATCGTCCCCTGCTCCTGCTCCCGTAAGGTTATCGCCCTTATGTACAACACTTTCTGAATCATGACGGAGATGTGCATAATATACTATATCCTGCTTGGCAACAAGCTTTCCGTTTGTAAGAAGAAGTGCGGACGCATCGCAGTCAATTGCACGCTCTTTTTTTGCAAAAAGTCCCCTTTTCTTCTGTGCCTCGTCCCAGCCGAGTCCGACAACCACGCATGAAAGACCGTCATTACCCTTTGACAGACTTATTTTCTGCCCTTTCTGTAAACTTACAGACATTTTAAATACCTCAGTTCTTTTTATTATTCAACATCTACACCATAACTTGCACATAGTGCGGCAAGTCCGCCCTGATAACCGCTTCCGATAGCATTGAATTTCCATTCACCATTATGCTTGTAAAGCTCACCGAATACGGCGGCGGTTTCGATTGAGAAATCTTCTCCGAGGTCGTACCTGAGAATTTCCTCACCTGTTTCCTCATTGTAGATTCTTATGAAAGAGTTGTTAACCTGTCCGAAATTCTGCCTTCTCTGTTCTGCTTCATGAATAGTAACAGTGAAAGAAATTTTTGTGATTTCGGAGGGAATTTTTGAAAGGTCTATTTTGACCTGTTCGTCGTCACCGTCGCCTGCACCTGTCAGATTGTCACCGCAGTGCGAAACAGCACCCGACGGATGATTAAGATTTCCGTAAAAAACGAAATCTTCGGGCTTTGAAACCTTTCCTGAATCTGTGAGAAGAAATGCGGAAGAATCGAGGTCAAAAGCTGCACCAGTATCAAATGCATTAACGTCCCAGCCAAGTCCGACAACGACCTTTTTAAGACCGGGATTTCCCTTTGTGAGACTTATTTTCTGTCCCTTGCTTAAACTAACGGGCATATAAAAAACTCCTTTATATTATATTTTCAGACAATCAGCCTGCATCTATTCCGTAATAACCGCAGAGTGCGGCAAGTCCTCCCTGAAAACCGCTTCCGATAGCATTGAACTTCCATTCGCCGTTGTGTTTGTAGAGTTCTCCTACAACAACAGCGGTTTCAATTGAGAAATCTTCTCCGAGGTCATATCTGACAAGCTCTTCATTTGTATCGTTGTTGACGATTCTGATAAAGGAATTTGAAACCTGTCCGAAATTCTGCCTTCTGTTGTCTGCGTCGTAAATTGTTACAGTGAAAGCGATTTTTTCTATATTGGACGGAATACCCGAAAGATTAATTTTAATCTGTTCGTCATCGCCGTCTCCCTCACCTGTAAGATTATCGCCCATATGCTCAACCGCACCTGAAGAATGTTTCAGATTGCCATAAAAAATGAACTCATTGTCTGTGGGACATTTGCCGTTGTTTCCGAGAAGAAAAGCGGCTGCATCGAGGTCAAAAGCTGCTCCCGAATCAAAAACATTAACGTCCCAGCCAAGACCCACCATTATATTTTTAAGACCAGGATTACCTTTTGTCAGGTCAACTTTCTGACCCTTTGATAAATTAATAGGCATGATTTTTTTAACCTCCGTAAAATAAATTTTATTTTCTTGAATCAGGCATACTGTATCTCTTATTGAAATCCTGCTTTATAGCCTGAAGCTTAACCTGGTCTTCCTTACGCTGTCTGCGTGCATCATCCTGAATCCGACGTGTTTCGTCGATACCGTTCATAATAGTCTGCCACGACTTTTCAAGCGTTTCAATCTTTATCGAACTTCCCGAAGCCATTCTTGCTATCATCTTGGACTGCTCAACAGTATTCTGTGCATTCTTTATAAGCATCTCGTTTGTCTTTTCGTCGAGAGCAGAAATAGCATCTGCCTGAATTTTCTGACGTTTAAGCATCATAGCCTGAGCAAGTGCCTGTTTGAATACAGGGAGAGTAACAATAAACGCAGAGTTGATTTTTCTGACAAGGTTCATATTACTGAAAGCCATCATTTTTATCATTGGAACTGACTGCATTGCGATACTTTCGGCTGTTCTCAAATCCTGTGTTCTCTGTTCGAGCATCATAAGAGCCTGTTCGAGATTCTGAATTTCAAACTGTATAGAAGTATCACCTGTTGTCGCCATATCCTGCCTGCGCTGTTCAAGGTAAGCCTCTATTTCACGACAGCCCTGCTCTCCTGCGAGAATATACTTTACAAGCTTGTGATAATATTCAACGTTTGCATTAAACATCTGGTCAAGCTTTCTGTTTGCCTGCTTTATTTCGTCTTCATACTTTCTGAGCTGAACGTAAATTTTATCAACTTCGTCACCCATAGTGTGATACTTTGCAAGGATTTTGTCAAGCTGTTTCTTAGCGTTGCCGAACATCTTCTTAAAAAGTCCGGGATTTTCCTTGATTTCATCAATGTCGAACTTTTCCATAATCTTGCCGAGAGCAACAAGCATCTGTCCTGAATCGTCAATCTGAGACATACTCATGCTGTTAAGAACAACATCGGAAGCCTTTGATATTTCGTCCGCTGCATCAGCACCAAACGAAACAATAGACGTAAGGTCATCAATTACAATTTCGCTTGCGAGTGCATCAACTTCAGGAGAACCGACAAGCTGATTATTCATCTGCTGTCTGTCCGCAACAATATCATACTGTTCAACAACCTCGATTTCGGGAGCTTTTACTGTTCCTGCTGTCTGTGTTGTTGTCTCGTTGTTCTGTGGTTTTGCTCTTGAAAGGTCAATACCCATTTCTAAACACCTCTTCTGAATAATTTTTTGTGCCACGGCTGGCGTGAACCTGCTGAAATTTTTGAAAAATCTGGTATTTTCAAATCATACATATATTCGCCCATCTGATGCTCGCTTATTATAGGCATACTGTAATAATTTTCAACATTACAATATCCCGTAGGTATCATGAAAAGCACATCAAATCCCGAAAGACTGAGAAACTCAAGAGTAACTGCATCATTCTGGGTTATGGCACTGTCGCCAGTGTTTATATATATGACTTTAGGATTTTTCTTTGTAAAATCAAAATTCTGTATTCTTCTTACAATGTCTTTATCGAGATTCAGCACAGATGATATTATTGCATATTCCATGCCGTTTTCAAATGTACCTTTTATTATTCTGCTTTCAATCATTAACTGAAGCTTGTCAAGAATATAATCCTGTAATTCATTTCTAAGAATCCTGTACTGATAGCATTGGTGGCTTTTTATTGTGTTTCTTTGCAGAACACCGTTTTTAAAAAACAACTGTGCATACTGTGCAACAGGATTATGCTCCGTACGGACAGGCGAATGAGGATTAACAGGCGCTCTGCGGTAACCGTTTATAACAACAGTATCTTCTGTTATAAGACGTTTTATATACTGCCAGTAGGCTTTTACATTACCGTCCTTTACTCCCGAAACCTTTGAAAAGAAAACGGGTATTCTCACTTCGTCGTTTTCGGTTGCGAAATTCGGGCGGTATTTAAGTTCCTGATTCCACATAAGTTCTATTTCCTCAAACATAGTATCAAGTACTATTGCAGAAGCCTTTGAATACTGGTGGTTTCTGTAAAGCCCCGAATCCTGATACATCAGCGTATCAAGTTCACGCTCAGCATGATATGCAACTGTTCCCGCACGCATAGCGACACCATCAGGAAACGCACTTATATCAAGTGAAGATTCATATGAAAATTCCCTTAAATTCACATCGTTTAAAGCACATTTATGCTGACAGCTCGGATTAAGTATAATAACATCGGTCGGAAGTCTCGAAAGAAGTGAAAGGAATACAGAATCATTTTCATTTTTACAGCACCCGAAAAGTATGAAACAAGCAGTATCATTCTTTTTCCAGTCGGAAAAAAGCGGATTTTCCCACCTTTTCAGCCAGCAGAGAACATACACGCACATATTCACAAACTTATTTATTGTCATGCTGTATTCCTTGGATTTTTCAATCATAAGCTTTGCAAATTCATAACGCACAAGCTGCTGAAGTCCGCCGTCATAAGCAAAACCTATATTTTTTGACAGTTCTGCCACTGCTGTCTGCGGATTACTGTAGTTTCCTCTTTTTATTTCAGAAAGTTCCTCATATGACGGTGCGGAAATTTCTCCGTCTGCTATCACAAGCTTTCGTTTCTGGGAATTTATTTCCGACTTGAAAGAAATCAGTTCATTTACATAGTCTGCCCTGTTATAGACACCGTTAATCCTGTAAAAAATATTATAAATACTTTCCGACTGATTTCCTCTTTCGTTAAGCGGAACAAAAGCATCTTCAAGTCCGTCGCCTCTTGCCCAGCTGTTCGTAACTATTGTATAGGGCGGTTTCTTTCCGAATACTCTTTCTGCGTGCATTTTGTCGGCTATCTCCTGCTGAAGTTGTTTAAATGAAAAATCAGGCGGAAAATCCTGTCCTGCTCCTGCATATGCGATTGAAAGAGCTGAATTGGGGTCGGCTTTAAGATACCCGCTGTCGCCGTCGGTCTGAATAAGAACAACATCACAGCCTGCCTTTGAAAGTATCGAAATAAGCATAAGTTCATAGATATTCACAGTTCCGTTATATAATATCTTCGGGATATTATTTCCGCCGAGCCTGTTTGTGACTCTCTCAAATCTGTAATAAAGCCAGCACATAAATTTAATATATGCGTTTTTAAGAATATTTTCATTCTTACCCTGTGAAGCAAGATGGGAAAGGGTATCATAAATAGACCCTCCCACCGCATTTCTCTGAATGTCGTTCATTCTCGGAAGCCATTTTCTGAGATTTGTAATAAAAAACTGTCTGCTCATTACGAAATTGTCGCCCAGCGTTTCATAATAATAAGAAAGATGATTCTGGTCGGCATTTGGAATACGTCCGTCAATTACTACGCCGTCTTTTCTTGCTTCTTCATAATATCTGCAAATAAATTCCCTTACGCTGTCACTGTAGGAATTAATTCTGTAAAAAAATACATTGTTTCCGTTTCTCTGATTTAAATTTAAAAAATAGTCATCAAGAGAATTAAGCTGAATATGCTGAAACAATTTTAATATCACCTCTTGATTTTATTTTCGGCGAAACCAAAGGCTGAGCCGACAATTCCGCCGATTATATGCGTTAATTCAGAAATATTGTTTTTTTCAAATACACCGCTGTAAATCTGCTGTCCGATATATATAACCGCAACCAGTATAAAAGTAACGGGAATTTTTCCATTCTGAAAACTTGTGAACGAAGAAAGAAGAATAAACGCAAAAACAACTCCGCTTGCTCCAAGAAGCTGAACGTGAGGGAAAAATATAAAATTTATAAGTCCTGTAACAAGAGCGGTGACCGCTATAATCATAATCATATCAGTTTTGCCGTATTTTTCTTCAAGCAGAGGTCCTATAATCAGAATATACATTATATTATTCATAAAATGACTCCAAGAAGCATGACCGAACACATGACCGAAAAATCTTAAATATGTCAGCGGATTCAGAAGTGACGAGCGGTAAACGCTGAAAATCATATCATTGCTTGCACCGTGTGTGAGACTGTTAAGAAGAAACGAAACAAGACATATCACCGTAAATCCCAGTATAACGGGAGAATTGAACGATATTTTATTTTTTAAACTATGCGGATTATTTTTACTCATTTTCTATTCCTCGAAATTCAAAATAAATGAAATTAAATCAATTACAGTATAGCACACTTTTCATACTATTGTCAAGTATATACAGGAAAATTAATATATTGTTTATTATTCAAGCAACTGTAATAATATATCCCTGATAACTTTGTTATCGCCTGTATCTGTTCCCGAAAGGTTCACAATATACGAAAACGGTGATACACGCTTGTTCATGCTCTCCGAAACATCGTGAAGATTTGAAATCCTGTTGTTTCCTGCCTCTTTTCCGCAAAAAATAACCATTCCTTCAACGGTATCGCACTCATCGAGAGTACTTATTGAGAAAAGATATTTATAAACAAGTTCAAGAAGCCTGTCATTCTCAACAGTCTGTGCATAACTGAATTTAGCATCTATAATTACATACTTTGAAACACCGTTCCTGCTCACTTTAATAAGATAGTCAGGGGTGTAGGTATTGCCCGAACAGCTTCCTATACTTGCGTATCTGTTTCTGTAAAGCATGATGTTATTAGGGCGTGGCGTTGAAATCTTACCGTATATTACAGGCTGAAAATAGACTGTTATTTCATAGCCGTCACTGTTACGGAAAACAAACGTATTATTATAGCGTGTGTTTGAATAAAGCTTTGTTTCGGAATACGGAAATCTTTTTGTTTTTTCTTCAATAAGAACACAGTGCATTTCTTCCTGAATAGTTGAAAGAAGTTTTATAAGACAGTAATATTCATAAATCTTGCTTGTTGAAATAAAACTAAGAAGAAGCTGACTTTTTGAAAAATCATGTCCGCCGTAATAAAACCACTTGCATATTTTTGAGTAAACCGCCCTGTAAGGCATGACCAGACGGAAAGTATCAGTATATTCGGGCGGATAGTCCATATATATATCATCTGCATCAAGAATTTTCTTATAATCAAAGTAAAGCATCTGAAATTTTTCAATATATCCGTCAATTCTTGTAATATATTCATTTACCGACTTTCTGCTTAAACGGTATATATATATTTTTGATTCAATATACTTGTCCCTTCTTACAACATTGCTGTAAGTGGGTGCTTCAGCTATATCTTCCCTTGCCTGTTCAAGTGCGTAAATTACAGTTGAAATAAACCCTGTCAAAACACGGTTTTCGTATATATTACGTGTATACGAATTACTTGAAATAAGTGTGTTTCTTGGCTGAAAATGTCTTTTATTGTAAGTTATTCCCGTGTTGTAGTCAACGCCATAAAGTTCTTCTGGGTGAGAAGCTATATACTGAATTGTTTTCGGCGAAACGGAGCTGAGTCTGTGAAATTCTCCTACAGATTCTTCCGATACAAGATTAGTTTTCGGAGAGTTCATGAAATAAGGGTAAAACTGTTCATATACCACTATTATTTCGTCAAGGACATCAAACTTATCGTTTATTGTAACGTTCTTCTTTTTACGGCTTACAACAGAGTTCATATAATTTTCATAAAGATATGATTCACCTTTTTCATATATATAGTCAATCATCTGCATGACGTTCCTGTTAAGGCTGTTGTCGGTAACCATAATGGAAATGCTGTCGGAAACATAAGCCTTACCCGAAATTATGACTTTTATCTGAACTACCCCGAAACATTGCAGAAACGGTTTCTCATTGTCCTCACTGAAAGAATATGCATTCCTGTGACCCGAACCACGATTTATTTCTGCTGTTTCGTCGTTTATATAAAATTCGGAAACGTATTCCTGATTATCCGGCACGGAAAATGTATATTTATCATCATTGTATATATATATACTGCTCAGAAGCGGATTAGCTGTTTCCTGAAAATATTCCTCTTCATACATCGGTACTTCAATACTTCCGTGCTTTGATGATTCCAATAATAATTTCATAGAATATACACCTGCCGTCAGGAAAGATACTGACAGTATCCCATATTTCTTGATGAATTTTTCTGCATTTCCTCAACTGCGTTCTTCGTCATATTAAGATGATTGCTTGTGCAGATGTCCAGAAGTTCATCAAAAAAGTTCTTATACATTTTTATATGACCGTTTACTTTCGGAAGAAGTTTCTGCATAACGGCATAGTCAAGTGCGATATAGTCCGAATCAACTCCGCCGACACTTTCCATAACGTCCTGTGCGGAACATATATAACGGCGTATGCCGAGCTGTATTCTCGGACTTACTGCCATGCCGTAATTTTTGAAAAGACTGAATATCTGTTTAAGAAGAAGTTCAAATCTTATATGACCGTCCGCACCCGTGTCAAAAGTTGAAACGAGGTCTTCCCACAGTATAAATTCCGACTGCGGAGTAATTTCTTCCTTAATTTCAGCGTCGGGAAGTTTTATAATCCATGCACGGTCAAGAAGTCTGGGGGAAAGAGTTTCGGTGGTCTGGTCGTTGTTTATGGTTGCGACAAAACGGAGCGTATCGGGAATATAAATGTCATTTTCAAGACCGATATTTATATATGAATCACTGTTATCGGATTTGTCCGCCACCTGCATAAAGTCTGCCCAGTAATATTCCATCGGGCTTAAATTAGCCTCGTCAAGCAGAACAACATAAGGAAACGCCGAGTTGTTTCTTTCTTCATTAAGTATCATAAGAGAATCGTAAAGTCTGCGGTTGCTCTTGTCGTATTTCTGTGTAAGCGGATTGTAATAACCTATCAGGTCTCTTTTTGACGACCAGCCTTTTTCCACCGAAACAGGTATAAAACGACTGCAATTTATATCAGTCGGAATTTTGTCGTCACCGAAAGCGGTAAGTCCGAGGCTTCCTCCTATAATATTACATATGGAAGTTTTTCCTGTTCCGGGAAGTCCCGAAAATACGGTAAGGAATCCCTGCGTCATGCACACATACATATTAAGTATATCATTTGTATTGTAATTTCTGTACTGCTTGACATAGTTTACAAGATAATTACACAGTTCCTTTCTGCTCTTGTGGTTACAGTTCATGGCTTTTTTTGCGGTATAATCAGCAACTCTGATATAATTTTCAGACTCCTGTTTTCTGTTCCACTCTCCTGCGGCTTCAAGCATGGCATTTGAAATATAAGGGTCAAAAGCTATTCCGACATCGTTCGCCTGCTCCTGAATAGTATTCTTGATTTTACCCTTAAGTTCTTCATTCATCTGCTCCAGCTTTGAATTTTCCTTTGAAAGAAATTTCATAATATTCTGCTGATTTTTAATTTCCTGAGCTATATTTTCATATGAAGCGATACTGTTGTACTGTTCTTTAAGAGCAGAAATTTTCTTTTCAAGAGCTTCAATCTCCGCATTCTTTTCATTTGTCTGTGAAATTATGACAGTATTATTCTCCGCCGTTTTTTTCTTTTCGGCTTTTATGATTTTTTCCGCTTTTTCCTCAAGTTCTTTCTGTAAGTTCTTAAACTCAACGCTTGACTTTATTGTCTCTGAAAGAAGTTCCTTTATTTCTTCGTCACTGCTGTAACCCTGAAGAAGAAGTTTTACAATCTGTTTCTGTTCTTCCGTATAACTGCTTACACTGGAAAACAGTTTCTTTACCTTTTCAAGCCTTTTTGTTTTCATGTCGTCGGGCAGACTTCCCGAAAGAAACGGTGAAACCCTGCAAACACGCAGAAATTCGTCAAATTCACCTTTCACAATATTAAAAAAGTTGTTTGAAGTATCAGACAGCATACTTCTTATAAGAATATCATCTGAAATAATATCTTTCTTATAATTGGAACTGTCTGATATAACGGCAAAGTCTGTCCCTGTCGGGTCACTGCCAAATTCCTGCACTTCAATTGTACCGAAAGAAAGCTTATTCTCATCATAGCAGTTAAGCAAATAACGCTCTTCTGCAACTTTCGGCTGAATAAAGGTTTTTCCGTCTCTTTTGTCAACCTTATAAGGACCTGAAATATCATCATCTTCCGACTTGCTGAAACTGTCTCTCCGACGGCGCAGTAATACCAGTTCACCCTTTGAAAAATCGTCACTTATTTCAATTTCATCTCTGAAAAGTACTCTGTCGGGAATAAATTCGTCGGGACTGACTATTCTGAAAATACGCAGGTCGCTTATTTTCTTGAAAAAAGTAGACGAATTACGCTTACTGTCAAATTCTTTTTGCAGGTCGATTTTAATGTTTACTTCATTAAGTTCACCGTTTTTTATATTGATATTTTCTTCAAGTATATCGGCACAGTTAATTGCATATATGAGATTCAGGTCAAGATTGTCAAGGACTTCCTGAGAGCGTCTGTTTCCGACGTACGAAAGATTTATAGAGCCGAATTTAGGGAATTTTTCGGGAATCTGATACATTTCAACAAGCTTTTTGCCAGAGGAGCTTACTTCAAGAGTATACTGTGGCTTGAAGTTATAAAATGTACCTCTTATCTCAATATTTCCTATGTAATAAACAGTCACTTTTTCTTTTTCCTTTTTCTTTTTTGTAATATTTTCAGTATTTACAGACAATACAGGCGGTTCGCTTACTTCTACAGGAGAAACAGGTATTTCAGGAATATCGGGTATTTCAGGAATGTCTACCTGTTCTCTTTCGTTATTGTCATCATCGTTTTCTTCGCTTTCATCATCATCTTCATCTTCTTCAATGTACTCCTTATAATCATAATGTATGGAAATTGTCCTTTTAAATTCTTCGGATTTAATAAAATCAGATGTAATTTTCTGCTCAAAAGTTCCGTCACAGCATTTTTTTAAAATAAGAACTGTATTTATAATACAGTTTTCGGCATTATATGACGCTAAAATTTTTTCGTACTCCGTATTTTCCGAAAATATCATACTGCTTTTCTGATAATCATAAACAGCGTCTGCAAATGTACTCGCCGACATATTCAAAGCCATTATTATTTTTCCTTCGGTTCGCTTTTCTTTTTTCACTTTTCGCTTTACGTCCCTGCTCAGTTGATTAATTGCAAAATTAATTACTTCTTCAGGCAGTCTCATGTAAAATTTAGCTATAAGCGACATCTGTCCTACATTACACGTACTGCTCTTATGGTTGGCAACAAGTTTTGATGACATAAAAAAATCACGTCCTTAATAATTTTTTTCGATTCTTGAAATAAGATTCGTAAAGCTATTATATCACATAACAGAAAATTAGTCAAGAACAACAAATTTTTTTCAAGATATTTTCTAAGATTATTTAAAATGATATTCTTTTCCAAAAAAAAGACCGTTATTTTAACTAACGGTCTTTCTGATATATGAAATGGATGGAGAAATAATTAATTGTCCTGTTTTACTTCGTCAAGGACTACTTCAGTGGTTTTTTCCTTTCCGTTTCTGATATAGGTGATTTCAATTGTATCACCTGCGGAATGTTTGTTTTTCTGTGCATTGAGTTCTTCGGAAGTGGAAACTTCTGTATCATCAACTGCAATTATAACATCACCCGACTGCAAACCTGCCTTGTCGGCTGCACTGTTCCCTGATACATCGGTAACATAAATTCCAATGGGCATATTATACATCTGTGAAATTGTGTCCGTTACGTCCTGACAGCTTATTCCAAGCTGTGGTTTACCCGTAACATATCCGTATTCCATAAGGTCGTCAATAATCTGTGAAACTTCATTCGACGGAATAGCAAAGCCGATTCCTTCTATACTTGCCGAGCCGTAGCTTGCCGACATCTTGGAAGAGTTAATGCCGATAACCTGACCTTTTTTATTTATAAGCGGACCGCCTGAGTTGCCTTCATTTATGGCGGTATCAGTCTGAATAAGATTCATTGCCTTGTCGTTTATCGTAATGTTTCTGTTAAGACCCGACACAATACCGCTTGTAACGGTGTTCATAAGGTCGAAACCGAGAGGGTTTCCTATTGCTATAACCGATTCACCCAGCATAAGACCGTCACTGTCGCCGAACTCAGCAGCCGTAAGACCGTCTGCTTCTATTTTGAGGACAGCAAGGTCACAGTCCGTATCATAGCCGACAACTTCTGCATCATAACTGTTGTCATCGTTCATATATACTTTAATACTGTCTGCCAGTCCTGCACCGTGTTCACTGTCATATATGACATGAGCATTTGTGACAATATAACCATTCTCCGTTATAACAACACCTGTACCTGTTCCTGTTGCACCTGAAGTTGACGGCATATTTCCGAAACCGTAATAATAACCGTTGTTCATTGATGTAACAGTGAACTGCGATTCTATTCCCACCACTGACGGAAGAAGTTTCTGCACAGTTTCTTCTGTAGTAAGTACTGTGCCGTCAGATTCAGCTTTTTCAATAAAGCTTACACCTTTGGCTGAAAGAGATGACGACTGATTGTTTTTGTTGTCAGAACGTTCTTCGGAAACAGATGTATTTCCGCTGTATTCATTCTCTGCAAACTGACGGTAAACAGCTACTGAACCGCCTGAAACAAGCACCATTGCCATGAGAAAAGCTGCCGCTTTACGGAATACGTGTTTTCTGGGCTTCGGGGAGTTGTTGTCGAGATTTATATTATTATATTCGTTCATGATAAAATCACTTTCCTTTTCGTTTTTTATGTTTTATTGTGATTATATTATATATGCCCTATGTGAAATAAATTTGCTTTTAAGATATTATTATGAAGAATATTCTGTGTGTTTTTTTTCACCTTACTGATAATAATGTGAATAAATGTGATAAAATGGTAAATATTTCTTTTCACATTTTTCACGAAAACTTTTATTTATATTGACACACTTCTTCGATTATATTATAATAATTATAATATTACTTCTGGAGGGAAAAAATGAATACATCAGCTATAATAGTATGTGCAGGAAATTCAACACGAATGGGCGGTGTCAATAAAATTCTGATGCCATTGGGTGAACGCCTTGTTATCGGCGTTACAATGCAGGCATTTGAAAAATGTGACAGTATAAAAGAAATAATAATTGTTGCCCGTGAGAATGACATTCCGACAATACAGGCGGAAGCCGAAAAGGCAGGTATAACAAAGCTTAAACAATGTACCGCAGGCGGTTCAACACGTCAGGAAAGTGTTATAAACGGTGTGAAGTGCATTTCAAAAGATGCTGAACTTATTGCCGTTCATGACGGTGCGAGACCGCTTGTAAAACCTGAACACATAGAAAAGGCCATAAAAGATGCTTCTGTTTTCGGCGGTGCAACTTTAGGTGTTCCTGTAAAAGATACAATAAAAATGGTAGAGGACGGTCTTATAACTGATACTCCGCCGAGAAAATTTTTGTACATTACTCAAACGCCACAGGTTTTCAAGAGAAGTCTGTATTTCGAGGGTATCGACTTCGCTCTTGAACATAATCTCAATTTTACCGACGACTGTCAGCTTGTCGAGGCTATCGGCGGAAAAGTCTGCATGACTAACGGAGATTACACTAATATTAAAATAACTACTCCAGAAGACATTGCCATTGCGGAAGTTCTGCTGAAACAACAAAATATTTAACAAGGAGTTTTTGAAAATGTTCAGAATTGGTCACGGTTACGATGTTCACAGGCTTGTTGTGGGCAGAAAACTTATTTTAGGAGGCGTTGATATTCCATACGGAAAAGGTCTGCTCGGTCATTCAGATGCAGATGTCCTTACACACGCAGTAATGGATGCTATGCTGGGAGCGTTGGCATTGGGCGATATAGGTCACCTTTTTCCCGATACAGACGAAAATTTCAAAGGTGCGGACAGTCTTAAACTAATGCGTGAAGTTTGTCGGATAGTCAGGGAAAACGGCTACACCGTCGGAAATATAGACGCTACAGTTATAGCACAGTCTCCGAAACTTGCTCCGTATATAGTTTCCATGCGTGAGAATATAGCAAAGGTCTGTGAATGTGACATTTCACAGATAAGCGTAAAGGCAACCACAGAGGAAAAACTTGGTTTTACAGGCGAAAAACTCGGAATTGCAGTTCATGCGGTTGCACTTATGATAAAATATCAGGAATAAAATTTCAGATAACAAGCATAACTCAATAACAAAAAAATACTGCACTCAGAATAATTCGGAGTGCAGTATTTCTTATTTTTCTCTAATGAATATCTCAATTATATAAATGTGAATTCGACGAAAAAAAGATAGAAAAAAACGCCGAAATCTATTATAATGAGAATAACCACAAACTCAAAGCAACAGAAAGGCGGTTTTTTTATGGAATAAATAGCAATTTTTTGTGATACAGATGATTTTTGAAAGGCATATAAGGAATATAGTTATTCTATTTGACAACAGAATAAAAATATGGTATAATAAAAAATATGAGTAAGAGTAAAGATTTAAGAGAAGCAGCAGTAGCATATACAAAGACTGGAATTTCATATGAAGAGACTGGAAAGGTATTCGGAGTATCGGCAAGTACAGTACACAGATGGGTAAAATAATATGAAGAAACAGGTAATTTATCAAATAAGCCTCTTAAAAGAGGATTCAGGAAAATAGACCCGGAAAAGCT
>CAMWVV010000055.1 GCA_947177755.1 uncultured Ruminococcus sp.
TTGATGTGGCAGTTGTAGATGTCGTTGTGGGTTCTTCTGTTGTTGATGTTGATGTGGCAGTTGTAGATGTCGTTGTGGGTTCTTCTGTTGTTGATGTTGATGTAGCAGTTGTAGATGTTGTTGTAGGTTCTTCTGTTGTTGATGTAGTAGTTGTTGTGGTAGTTGTAGTAGTGGTTGAGGTGGTAGTAGTTGTTGTAACCACTTCACCATCTGAACCCATTACAGCATTACCGTCGTCGCCTATAGCAACATTCTCAGCTTGCTGAGTTATTTTACCCTCTGAGTCCTTTGCAGTATATGTTGAACTTGTAATCTCACCACTTGAATTTGTTTCATAATTTATATTTTCTGTTTTACCGTCTGCTGATGCTATATTAATATCTGTTGATGTTGAACCATCATAGTTTTGTGTAATAGTTGTTGTTTTCTTCGTACCGTCTTCAGAAGTTGAAGAACTCATTGTTATCTTGCTACCATCAGGGGTTTCTATAATAGTATTTGTTGTATGCGTACCATCTTCAGAAGTTGAAGAACTCATTGTTTTCTTGTTACCGTCTTCATCGATTGTAGTTCTTGACTTAGATTCTCCTGAGGATTTGCCAGCGTTTTCTGAATCGCCAGTGTTTTCTGAATCGTCACTGTCTTCTATGATATTTACTGTTGACTGTGCGATTGCTTCATTTGTTTTTGCTGTTTTGTTATTTAATGCTTCCAATGCTGCTGTCATTGATTTTTCATCTGATATTACAGCAGAATCGCAATTGCTTAAATCAACTGGTGTTTCACCATCTTTTATAGTACCAACTAAAATTTTATATTCGGAATCCTGACCTTCGAAAAGCTGAGGTACATTGATGAGATATATGGAAATAAATCCTGATTCGTTGTAAGTAAATTCAAAAATGTGGCTTGCGATTTCCTCATTTTTTTCAAGTTTAATGTTTTTTACTGTGCTGTCTATATTGATACGGATAGCAAGAGGAGTGCTTCTTTTTCTGAGGGGGCTTGTTTTTGGAATAGACAACTTAACTTCACCGTTTTCATCAATTAATAATGTATATTCTTCATCTGTCGTGCTTTTGTCAGTTTCACCGTCTGAGCCATTCACATTATCTTTGTCAGTTCCATTATCTCCATCATTGGTTTCCTGAGCTACAGCGATTAATGAAGTACCTGTTGCTATATTATTAGTAAGTGTGCCACTAACTGCGAGAATGGCAAATACACCTGTTAAAAACTGCTTAATCATAGTTGTTCTCCTTCCATTTTATATATATCACTCCGCCTCAGAAGACTCTTCGATAAACGCTGTAGTAGTGGTAGTAGTTGTTGTTGTGCCTGTATTTTCAGTATCTGCGGTTGCAGTAGTTGTAGTAGTTGTTTCTGTGGTTTCTGTGGTTGAAGTTGTTGTTTGTGGTTTGTTGTTTTCAGAAGTTAACATGATTGTCGGAAGATTTTCCGGTAACGTCTCATAAAGCGAATCACTCACAAGTCTGTATCCGTTGTTTGTCTTTGCGTCGCTTACTCTGTAGAGTTCAACACGTACCTTTTCAGGAAGTTCGCCCAGTCTTTCGAGTTCGTCGGGTTCAATCCAGTAAATCCATGTTCCGTTTGTAACTTCTGTTATATTGCTGCCGTTGGGAACGTCTGCAAGTATTATCTGCTGTGCCTTTACAGCACCGTTTTCATCAATACCGCCTACAACGTTTCCTTTATTGTCATAAAGCATTACCATGTTGTAAGCAGGGTTGCCCTTGTAAGAGCCTGTGAACATTAACGAGCCTTTCGGAATGTATTCGCTTTCGTCTGTGCTGTCGTAGTAGTAGTCATCTCCGATAAAGCCGATAACCTTTGTTGTATCATCTTCGGTTGTTCTGAAGTCAACGTTGTCGCCTGTAACTCCGAGTACATCTATCTCAGCTATCGAAATATCCTGATTCTGCTGACCTGTAATAACAAGTTTAACATCAGTTGTATCATAAGTTGTAACATACTTTCCGTCGGAGTTTGCAAAGTAAACTGCCTTGCTTCCGTTAAATTCACCCTCTGATACAAGTGTCCAGTCATTTTCCTCGTATACGTAAATTTCGTATGCTCCGATTGCCTGACCGTCGCCAGCTGTATATTTAAGACCTGTAGTTGTGAGTACCTGATTGAATGAAATAGTAATTTCTGCTTTTTCATCTGTAATGTGAGGTGTGTAAACAGTTTCCAAATCGAAATCTATAGCTTCTGCTTCAGGTGTAGGAAGAACAGGGTGACAGTCGTATGAGGCTTCTTCGGCGTGTATTTTTTCTTTTGGTTTTTCAAAACCTTTAACACTGATAGTCCAGTTTGTTTTGTCCATACTGCCGTCGTGTTCGATTTTAACCTGTTTTGTTTCAAATGTTGCGGAACGGTTAAGATACTGGTCAATGAGTGTAACTCTATAGAATACAGTTCTGTTATTCATTGTAGAAATTGTATCTGTGAAAGTTCCGTCCTGTGAGAATCCTACGGGTGTTGCCTGAACGTCACCGCCTGTGATTATGCAACGCTCGATTTCGTAACCGAGTATATCTTCTTCTGCAATATCAGTTGTAGTGATAGCAATATCAACCTTGTTGGAAGTACCGCTGTTGTCAACTGAAACATCTGTTATAGCATTTACTTTACATTCTGTACCTAAAACGCTTCCTCTTCCTTTAAGTGCATAAAGTCTTGAATCGTCGTTAGCAAAGTAGATTGCTCTTGTTTCTTTTTCAAACTGTTCTGCGTACTTTATAGTATCTTCATTGGGAGTTTTGCCCCAGTGTTCAAAAAATTCAAGAACGTTTTTATTTGCTGCCGCACAGGCAAGACGCATTAAATTCTGGTCTGAGTTACCGTTAAGGTTAAGTTCTATGCCGCCAGGTTTAGGAGCTGCTTTAGTATTTCTTGAATATGTGTCAACTCTTGCATAGAAGAGATTAGCAAGCTGTTCATTATAATTTGAGTATGTTTTGAAGTTCATACCGCTGTCATATGCAAGATGTAACTGCCAGTACATACCAAGCTGTGTTGCAATATTAGAACAATTTCCTTTTGTGCCTGATGTAACTTTTTTATAAATGTTTTCGTACTGGAAACGCATTCCTTCATTTTCGTCCTTAGCCTGAGCCAGCTGTGCGAAGTAGTTGTTTGTGATTTCAGCTACTGCATAAGTACCCTGATTGATGCAGTGTCCGATTTCGTGAGCTATGCCCCAGCCGAAGTAGTTACCGCTTACATATTTGCCGTTTTCATCTGTAACTACCGAATCACAGCCTGCAATTGCGGGAGATGAACCCCATTCAATGCCTATATGGTTGCCAGATGCGTACATGAAAGCACCTGAGAACATACGCTGATAACGGATATTGAGATGTCCCTTTGGAATCTGATTCAGTGCATCTGTTGCACTTGCGTTCAGACCTTTGTGCTGATAGAAGAGATACATCATATCCTCCATTGCATCAAGTGATTTAAGGAGAGTTTCAGCACGTTCTTCAACTGTTCCTTTGCCTGTTCCTGCGAGTATCTGTTTTGCAGGAAGTGAAATCATCATTGTATCAAGCATTATATCAGATGCACCGAGAATACAATTTGTTTCGTCGTATTCAAATCTAATCTTTTTGTTTTCTGAATTCTGGTGACGCTGATTGTGGAGTTCCTGAATAGTTGGAACATATTCATCAAGTTTCTTTACAAATTCAACTGCCTTTTCTTTGCGTGTTGCTTCATCAGTTATTTTATATAGGTCAAGTTTCGGTATTTCTGTACCGCCTGTTACACGTACGGAATATTTTAAATTTGCATCTGCTTTGCCTGCATACTGAATATACAAAGCACCACCGTTTTCCTGACTTCCAAGATTGCTTTTGGTGAGCTTGAATGTGTTTGCTCCGACTTTGAGGTTTGCACCCTCAGGAGAAACACCGTCCGATTCTGAATGATACTGTGTGGAAATAAGACGTAAATCTGTATCTTCACCTGTTTTCTTGCCGTTACAGCCTACATAAACCGTTACTTCCTGACCAACTTCAAGAGTAACACCGAGTGGCTGCCATGCATTCAGTCCGCTGAAACCGCGTCCTGTATCGTTTGTAGTGATACCGTTGTGTATTTCCACTGGTTTGCTGAGTGCCTGTGCATTTAAAATCTTTTCAGCTGTTGCAAGTTCACGTTCTAAAGACTCCAATTCGGGATTGATTTCACCGAATTTATCGGGTGTATTTATTCTTGTTCTCAAATCATCAATGGTTTTCTGATTTACATTATCTTTAAGAACCGTGTGCAAATCATCAACATAAAGTCCCATGATTTCGTCCATAAGTTCATCATATTCATAAAAGTAAACTTCTGAAACGTCTGTACATGAACCCCAGTAATCTGAAAGACAAATCTGTATTTTAGATGTTGTTATTGCTTCGGGAAGTGTGAGAATGTAATAAGGTCTTCCCTTGGAATCGGTTTTTCTTGTAGAGAAATATGAATAACCAGAACCGATGTTGTGAGCCACACCATTTGAATCCCACCATCTGAATTTGGTAAACTCTATACCTGAAGTTGTTGTAAGTACACCAATTTTATTGAATGTATATTCCTTGTCGAAAGTATAGGTTAAGCCGTTGTTTCCAGGACCGCACCAACCGCCGTCGTCTGTAGTTGTTCTATAATATGTATCGCCATATCCGTCTACAGTTGCCCATGCAGTAGTGTTATCTGTTTCTATTGTGCTGTTTATCATTTCACCTCTGTATCTTCTTGTCTCAATGATATGTGTGCTTCCTGGCATTCCCTTTTCGTCACGGTTAATAAGTCTGTATCTCGGCATTTCAGCAAATGATTTGTCAATAGGTGCTGCCACTACGTGAAGTGATTCATCGCTTGTGCCAATTTTATTATGAGCTTTTACATAAATTTCGTATTCTACGAGGGTTTTTAATTTCTCTATAATACAGCTGGTTGATACAATATCTGAAATTACTTCATATTCACCTTCGCTGTTTCTTTCTTTATAGTAAACACTGTATGTCTGAGCGTCTTTCGGTTCTTTCCAGCTGATAAACAATTTTTTATAATCTTCAACAGCTTTTACAGAATCGGGTTTATCGGGTCTTTTGTTTGCCTGCGGAGTTACTTCAATAGGTGCGCTGTAACCACTGCTCCATGCACCGTTTACTGACTGTACGCTTACTTTGTAAGTTTTGTAGTTTTTCAGGTCGTCATCATTAAATCTTGATAATTCATAGATGTTTTTATCAGTGAAGTATACTTCTGTTTTTCCGCCGTATTCTACTTTTACTTCATATCCCATGATATTTACACATGGATTCCATTTCAAGCTGAATTTTTCGCTTCCGGCATCAGCTGTGAGACCTTCGGGTATCTCGACATCGGGTTCAGGAATACGGCTCTCCATGTCGTTGAGGAATTTAACTTCACTGATTGCTGCGATGTTTCCCTTGTTTGCCATAGATGTAACAGTGATTTTAACTTTCTTTACTGCCACCTGTGTGCCGAGATTAAGCTGAATGTTTCCGTTTTTGTCAATCTCTGCTTTTACGTCGCTTTCTTTCAGGAGGTAATGTGTGTCTTTCTTTACAGGAACGGGTATGGTTTTTTCTTCGCCGTTTTCATCGATATATGTAACATCAATGTAACCCTCTTCAACTTCCGAACCTGAACCGGTTTCAAGTGTCATACCTCCGATTTTCTGTGAATCGTCAACCTTGAATGCGATAGCTACGGGGTTTTCTTCTGAAATCGGTTCATTCGGATTTTCGGGTTCAATTTTCAATTCGCCCTCACCACGAAGCATTGCATCTGGCATTACACTGTCCGCTGTGAAATATGAACCAGGTATCGAAACATCATTTTTTCCGATAATAACACATTTTTCAACTGAAGATGTGATTATTCCGCATTCATAGCTGTCAATGAAAAGTTCAAGGTCTGCAAGGTTTGTTCTGCCGTCACCATTGAGGTCTGTTTCTGTACTGTCTGGTTTATTCTCTATGTTATTTATAAGTAATTTTTTGTCTTCGTCATTAATTTTTTTGTCCTTGTTGACGTCGCCTATACGCATTATGCCTATACTGCCTACACCGTTTTCTGTGTTTTCACCTGCTTTTATTGCGTTTCCGCCAACCTTTACAACGCCTGCTGTTATTGAAAGCGATGATAAAACATTGTTTTCAACGGTAACTTTCTGTGTGTATTCAGCGAATTTGTCTGATGTTGCTGTGAGAATGTATTTACCAGCGGGAACATCTTCAAATCTTACTTTTGTTTTATCTATAAGAACGTTTTCAGCTTTCTCTGTTTTAGTGAATGTTTCATTTGAAAGTGTAAATTCAACATTAACAGCTTTTGTAAGTACTGAAGCGAATGAAATTTCAACTGCACCTTTACCTGTTTCTGTGTTCTCGGGAACTTCAAGTTTAAGAGCTGAATCGCTGTTATCATCTGAAGGAGTGCCGGTAGTCTGATTGGAAAACTCTTCTGCAAAGGTTGTGAGTTCAGCATAGCTTGATGTCATTGACAGTGCCATTAAAAAAGCAATTTTTTTCTTTAAATTTCTATATGTACCTTTCATAATCATAATCCTTTCTGACTCCAGCAGTCAATTTTATATATTTCAATCTGTGGAATACTTAAAATTTTCTTACACTTCCGAATCCCTCAGCAGTTTCTTCCGTGTGATTTATTATGTCTATATTATACTCTTTCTACAGAAAAACTACACCCCATTTTCCAGACAAAACACCGTATTTTTCCGCTGTTTTAAGATTAAATATATTAAATATTTCTAAGTAAATACCTCAATCCCTACATTATATAAAGCGTTTAAAATGATTTCGGAAAATTTTACGGATTTATGAAATTTCAGGAATGAATCTGCTTTTATCAATAAAATGAGTGTGAGAACCGGTTTCCACCATTGATTTTATTCTGTTTCCGTTCTGTTACTAATGTGTATGGTCTGCTATGCTTATAGAAGCGTGGGGACTTCTTGCTTGTCTTATGTCAAAACGCCATAAAAACAAGACAAATCACCGCACAAAAAAGTCATGATTGCAAAAACGTATTGATTTTTGAAGAAGTCGGAGTATAATATAATCAACACGACGGAGATAAATCAGAAAAAACTAAAATCTCCTATACAAAAAATAATTTGGCAAGCTTATTGATTGCTTTTTAAACATTCTTAGTAATAAGAGTTGCCGAAATCAGAAAGGACGGATATTATGAAAGGTTCAATGAAAAAAAGCTGCTTAAAAAGAACACTTGCTTTTATATCGGCATTATCTATAATCGGAAGCTTCTCAAGTACGATAGGTACAACCGAAATGATTTCAGATTATATGATTTCAGCTGCTGCAACAGATGGCACCACACCTCAGAACAGCACAGAACCAACCGGCAAGTACAGCAGAATTGATATTGAAGTTTCAAATAAATTTGATTTTGTCAACGAAGTAAAATGTACAGTAAGCGTTATCAAAGTTAATCCAGATAAAAGCGAAGCTAATATATTATCTGATGTGCCGCTTACAATTGGCAACGAAATAAATTCAACAGAATCAATAAGCACAAATTTTATCGAAAACGGTACATATATTGTTGAAATTCATGCTCCCGGATTTGAGACTTTCAAACAGGAAATATCAGATTTCGACAATATGATATGTTTAGTAAAAGTCACACTCGGTTTTGATAATCTCTATACTTACATAGATAAGTACAAAGTAGATGAAAACGGCGAAACAATATATAAAGAGGACGGAACACCTGTAATAGACAAAGCTCATGGCGACCACCCCGGTGCTATGAAAATAGGCGATGTAAACGGAGACGGACGAATCACCAAAAGAGACGAAACTCTTCTTCTTGAAGCTATTGATTCCTCAATTATGAACAACGGCAATATTGAAGTTAATCTTGAAGAAAACGAAAAACTCTGTAGTGACCTGAATTATGATGGTGTAACAAATCTTGCCGACCTTACATTCTTTACAAAGGGCTATATCGATACTAAAGATTGGCACAAAGATGCAAGCCTTATCAAAGATGTTTCTGAAGAATACAAAATCGCTGCTTTAAGCAAGGTAGAAACTTTGGGCAATACTGAAAGCAACGGCGTTACAATGGCAGATTTGTTGAAAAATTCAAGCAACGATAACGATGATAATAAATCCGATAAATCCGCACCGAAACTGGAATTAAAACCTGCACCTGAATTAGTTCCTGTTATGAATGAAGATGGCACACCAAAAGTTGATGAAAACAACAATCCCGTATATGAAGAAAAAGAAGCTAAAATTTCAGAAAAAAACCCCGTAGGCGTTTCGATGGACCTTGAAGGCGTACAGGTAAAAGAAATGACATTCGGTACAAACGCTGATGCAGGAAGTATAGACGTTGAATTAGAGGACGGCACATTGGTTTCACTTCCTTTCCAAACAAACTCACAGTTCACTACTGACGATGAACTTGAAGCTGTCGGTGAGGGTAAGACTTCAGATACAGACATACAACCCGTTACTGAAGCATCATCTGAATCTGATGATGACAACACTTTAACTACAGACATACAGTCAACTACCGAAACAGAAACTGAAACAACCGATGAAAGTGAAACCACAACTGAAACTCCAGCTCCTGTTATTTCTGAAAGTAATGTATCAGTTAAAATTGACGAAAACGGTAACATTTCACTGAATCTTGAAAATCAGATAGCTATTAAAAAAATCACTCTTAAGATTACAAAAGTTAAAAATGCGAAACTTGCTGAAATCGGAACAGTTGAATTTCTTAACGGAATGGAAGAACGTATCTCAGAGCCTGAAATAGACTTCCCGACAGATGTTAAGGTTGAACAGAATTGCAAGGTTGCCGACAAGGACGCAGAAATTACAGCAACATGGAAAAAAACCGAAAACTCAGGAAGTAAATTTGAATTTGAGGTTTCCACAAGTTCAGCTACAAAAGCAGACGGCAGTTTTTCTTCCACTATCTCAGGCATACAGGATACAGAAGTAGAAAGTCCTACATTTACCCTTAAATCAGAACACGGAAATTTCAAACTTATAAAAATAAACACAACATATTATGTACACGTTCGTTGTATAGACGAAGACTATAAGAGTAAATGGTCTGATTACGCAAAAGTTACTACAGTATCAAACAGCCGTCCCGACAAGCCCGACTATGTCAGTGCTAAAGGCGATTTCCGAAGCCTTAAAGTTTCATGGGGTTCAGACAACACAAACAGCACAACAGGCTATAAACTTTACTACAGAGACATAACAAATAATCTTGATGAAAACGGCAGACCTACAGGCACATATAATGTAGTCGATGTAGGCAAAACAACAAGCTACACACTTAACGGATTGGAAGATAAAACCGAATATGAAGTTTATGTAGTAGGTTATAATACAAAAGGTGAAAGCCCTGAATCAGTTCACGCAATGGGCAAAACCATTTCGGCGCAGCCTGTTGAAATGCGTAAGTATAACGCTATCAACTGCGACGACGACGGCAACACAGGAAATACACATATCGTTTCTGTTGTAAGAGGCGGAGGAAATATGATAAATTCTCTCAAAGATACCGCAGAAACTGAAAAAATTGAAAATAAATACAATGAAATAATCAATGATGAAAATGCAACTCAGGCAGAAAAAAACGCAGCAACGAAAAATAAAAACGCAGAACTTGCAAAGCTTACAAAAACAGCGTGGGGCGTTGTTGACGGCAATCAGGAATCATATTATTCATATGGAAGCTGGAATGACGGCGGTATTACATATGAATTTGACAATGAATATGAACTTAGTACCATAGCCCTTTCTGTACCATACAGCGGACCTAACTTCTTCCAGACATGGATAACAGCATGGGACGAAAACGGAAACGCAGTAAGTTACAGTGGCTGGAAAGGAATGAGCAGAACAAAAGACAAAAACGGAAAAGAATATTTCCTTATTAATTTCCCGAAAGTTAAAGCTAAGAAAATTAAACTCAGCTTTGGCAACTACGCAGGAGAATACAGGGAAATCGCATATTCTGAAATCATTTTCTATCATTATGATTCAATAATGGAAGAAATCATGGCTCTTTATGTTGATGACCTCCACACAGTTCTCAGAGATGATGTTACTCATGAAACTATTGACGCTCTCCGTGACAGAATCGTTTTACCAGACAAGAGAAACGGCGAATATCATCCGAATAAAGCTAATCTGGAAAATGAACTTAACACAGCAGAAAAATTACTCAATGCTGAAAATATAAGCAAACCTATATTTATACACAACAGCATTACAACATATGACCCAATCAGCAAAGGCACATCACGTAGATACAGCGGACTTAATGCATGGCAGCCTCTCGGTGTTTCTGCCGGTGCAAATACAGAAATAACTGTTTACGTAGGAAGCCCTAACATGAAAACAGGCGACAATACAGAATTGAAGCTTATTGCAACACAGTATAATTCCGAATCAAACGGCTTGACATTATTAAACAATCAGCCACTCAAGATAGGTGCAAACACATTCACAATCCCTGGCGGTGCAATAGCAGGTGCAGAAGCAGGCGGTGCGCTTTATATTCAGCATCACGGCGGTGACCAGTCAAAAGTTTATTATTCAGTACGTGTAGAGGGCGGTACGGAAGTTCCTTTCCTCGACCTTTACAAAATAACAGACGATGACGAACGTTTCAACAGAGCAGCCGATTATATAGAGGCTCTTGAAGTTCACGTTGCAAACATGGAAAACGAACACAACAGAGTTCACAAGGGTTCAGAATACATAGGCGAAAGAAACAGCAAACTTGATTACGACTATGACAAAAAGCTTTGTATTGCAGGTGCAACTGATATTCTTTGTGATACAATGATGTATTCGCTTCCTGCTCATCAGATACTTGCAGGCTTAGGAAACGGTTCAGTTGAAGAACGTGCTGAAAAACTCATCAGGTCAATGGAATCAATGGAAGAAATGATGGAACTTTTCTATCAGCACAAGGGCATGAGTTATGACGCTGTAAACGTAGTAGACCGTATTCCGAATCAGCACCTCAATATCCGTTATCAAAGAATGTTCCAGGGTGCAGCAATGTACGCAGCAGGCAATCACATCGGTATTCAGTGGGGAACAGCTTCCAGTATGGTTAATTCCAAAGGCGTAAAGGCTGATGAAAACGGCAGATATGTAAGCGGCAGTTACTTCGGCTGGGGTATTGCTCACGAAATCGGTCACAACATCAATGATTCAAGCTATGTTCTGGCTGAAATCACAAACAACTATTTCTCACTTCTTTCACAGTCACAGGACACAAATAAAAATTCAAGACTTAACTACAACAATATTTTCAAAAAAGTAACTTCCAATACAAAAGGAAACGCAGACCAGGGCACACAGCTTGGTATGTACTGGCAGCTCCACCTTGCTTATGATAAGGATTTCAACTTCAAGACTTATGATACAAATGACGAAATACTGGAAAATCTTTTCTATGCAAGAATGGACACATATTCAAGAAATCCCGCCAGAGCTCCACAGCCTTACGGCACAGCTCTTACACTCAACGGCGGAACAGACCAGAATCTTATGCGTCTTGCGTGTGCGGCAGCAGAGAAAAACGTTCTTGAATTTTTCGAGCGCTGGGGCAAAACTCCCGATGCAGCTACACGTGCATATGCTTCACAGTTCCCGAAAGAAACAAGAGCTATCATGTACGCAAATGACGATTCAAGAGTTTACGCAATGACAGACGAAAGCTGGCTTGTAAATGATGACGGCAGTGCAGCATCAATGATAGACAACGTTAGTGTAAAGGTCGGCACAGGTGCAAAAGCAAATAAAGTTACACTTTCAATTGATGTTTCTGACATGATGTACAAAGATGATATTCTTGGTTACGAAATCGTTCGCTGTGTTACAACATATGGCGACGTTAAAGAAACCCCGATAGCATTCACATCAAATCCATATTACACAGATACAGTTACATCTTTCAACAACCGTGCAGTATATTACAAGGTTACACTTATTGACCATTATCTCAACCGTTCAGAAGTATTTACTACAGATACAGTAAAGATTCAGCACGACGGCAGTCTTGACAAATCAAACTGGACAGCAACTACAGAGACAGGAAGCCGTTACTTTACAGCACAAATGATTACACATGAGGCTTCAGAAGACGAACTCCCATGCGAGCATACAGTAGTAAACCCCGTTGTATCAGCAATCGACGATGATTTAGAGACAGTTTACGAGGCTAAGGTAACAGGCACACCAAGCATATACATCAACATGAATCAGCCTCTTGTAGTATGCGGACTTAAATACACATCCGGCAATGAATCCAAAGACCCGATAGGTTACTTTATCTACGTTAAGAATGAAGCAGGCGGATGGCAGCATGTAGCAACCGGCAACTTCAACGGCAGCGGTATTGCTTACTTCGCTAACTCAGACAACAAGTACATCAGCACTTATGAAACATCAGAAATAAGATTACAGTTTACAAATCAGAGTGGCAAGACAATATCTATCGCAGAACTTGATGTTCTCGGCGTAACAGGCGATAACGTTGACTTCCGCAAAGACAGCGACACAGCAACAACAGCATTCGGTATTCTTTCAGATGATTACAAATACGGCACAAGAGAACAGGATTTCATTCCTGAGGGTTCACTTGTATTCACAGGCTCTTACAAGGGCAATCCTGCTTACAATGCGGTTATCCTCTATGATGAAAACGGAAATATCGTCGGAGGTACAGGCGTTGATGACGAAGGTGAAGCAAGTCAGATAATTCTTGCAGATGTTCCGGACGGTTCAATCATTACAGATGTTTCCAACGGAACTTGGATTTACTGGATTAATCCCGAAGATATTGACAATATGATATGGCCCGAAAAGGTTCGTGTAGAACTTTACAGAGTAAACAATGCAATCACAAATGAAGGTCAGCGTATAGTAAGTGATTCACTGTTTGAAGAAATACCTGATAAGGATAAAATGTCTCCTATTACAATTGGTGGTAACAGAAAGTATAATACAGAAGTTATCAACGAAGGCGGTGATAGTGAGTAACGAAAAAAGGAGTAAGTTATGTTAAAAAAGGTTTTGGCAGGCACGGCAGCAGCTTTATTGCTTGCGTCGATAAGTCCTATAATGACAATAGCTAACAATACGGGAAACGGTGGCACTTCCGCCACCATTCCCTCAACTTTGAGAAGTAGTGTTACTGTAGATGCAGGCAGCGGTGAAGTAACAATAATATCTTCCGGAGCAAAAGATGAAAAAATCACTACTTTCCGTCTTAACCTTACATCATTAAAGGCAATCGACTTTCAATTCTGTGAAAATGCTGAAAGTATGTTTGATATTTACTACTCTAAATTAAGCGATGATTCAAAATCATTAAACATTTATGTGTACAAACAAAATTCGCTCTTTGATGATAATGACTCACTGGTTATAGGAACTGTCAGCAATCCTACATATGTTAAAGCAGAAAATATGGATTATGTTTCAGGCAATGATGTCGTTACATTAGATACCAAGCTGAGAACATATGTACCTGAAACTGTAGCTAAATCTGACAATGCAGAAACTGATGCTGAAGAGGTCGACATTCAGGTAGATGTATACGGTCTTGAAGCAGGAGAGCAGTTCAGAAACCTTAACTATAGCTTACTTACAACAACATCAGCATCAACTTCTAAGGTGATGACTACAACTACAGCTATACCAACCGTTACCACGACTACAACCAAGAGAACACGTAGTACCACTACAACCGAAGAAGCAGTTGATACTACTACAAAAGCTGTAAAGCCTCCGAAGCCTACAACAACGTCTACTACCTCTACTACAACATCTACAACATCTACCACATCGACTACAGAACCAACTACAACGTCCACTACATCTACAACCACTACCACCACATCGACTACAAAACCCACTGCAACTTCTACTACCTCTACTACAACATCAACCACATCGACTACAGAACCCACTACAACTTCTACTACCTCTACTACAACAATATCAACCACATCGACTACAAAACCCACTACAACGTCTACAACCTCTACTACTACAACATCAACCACATCTACTACAGAACCCACAACAA
>CAMWVV010000056.1 GCA_947177755.1 uncultured Ruminococcus sp.
GCCTATACGTTCCGCCCTTTTGTTGTTTATGCACATGATTCTGTCTGAAACCTTCTGTGCCAAATCAAGCTCATGCAATGACATGACAACGGCAAGATTTTTTTCTTTCACAAGTTTTTTCAGTATATTGAGAAGTTCAAGTTTGTGATGTATGTCAAGAAAAGAGGTCGGCTCATCAAGTACAAGTATTTCCGGCTCCTGGCATATCGCCCTTGCAAGCATTACACGCTGTCGCTGTCCGTCGCTGATACAACCGAAATCAATATTTTTCAGGCACTCCACACCGACAAGTTTCATTGCTTCCTCAACCTTTTTCCTGTCGTTCACTGAAAGTATTCCAAGTCTGTTTGTATACGGATAACGTCCCGATTCAATCACATCACCGCAAGTCATAAGCTCCGTGTCAATCCGTTCGGTCATCACGGCAGACATACTTCTTGAAATTTCATTACCGCTCATTTTCCGGATATTCTTCCCGTTTATGAAAACCACACCGTCAAGGTTTTCAAGCTGTAACAATATACTTTTCAGTATTGTTGATTTTCCCGAACCGTTAGCACCTATAAGAGTAAGTATCTCTCCATGACGTACCTGAAAGTCAATATTGCCGACTACTATTTTTTTTCCGTAACCTACCGTAAGATTTTCCGCACTTATTACATTCTCTTTCATATTTTCCTCCGCTGTTTTTTAAGCATTATCCACATCACAACAGGTACACCGAATACCGCCGTAACCGAACTTATACTTAACTCTACAGGTGAAAAAAGTGTCCTCGCAATAAGGTCGCACAAAAGACAGAAAACCGCTCCGCCCAGAAAAGATGCAGGAATTATAATTATCGGCTTTGATGTGCCGAAAAGACTTTTTACAAGATGCGGTACGGCTATTCCCACAAATGAAACAGGTCCTGCAAAAGCTGTAACACAGGCAGACAGCAGGCTTGACAACAGAATAAGTTCCGCACGGAAAAGCTTTATATTCACACCCATATTTATAGCGTACCCCTCCCCCATCTGATATGCTCCCATTGGTTTTGACAACAAAAAGGCACATACAAGTGAAAAGAAACATATAACGGCAATTACTTTTATGTCATTACTGTCTGTACCCGAAAAAGTTCCCATAGACCAGTTATGCAGGTCTATAATATTGGAATCGTCTGCAAAAGTCACGATAATATCAGTCACGGCAGAACATATATAGCCAATCATCACACCGCTTACTATAAGAACAGACATCTTTTTTACTCTGCCCGAAATCATAAGAATAAATCCCATAGATACCATTGAACCAACAAAAGCTGCAATTAAAAGTGATACTGAATCAAAAACAATCCCCCTGCTCATAAAAAATATCGTTACTACCGCTGTGGCAAGTTTTGCACCCGAGGAAATTCCGAGTATAAACGGTCCTGCAATGGGATTTGCAAAAAAAGTCTGCAACAAAAATCCCGAAACCGACAGCGCTCCGCCCAGAATAAGAGCCGACATAATTCTCGGAAGCCTTATTTTGAAAATTATATTGTATGCAGAAATATTGTCACTGTTTCCGAAAAGTATACCAATAATTTCACTCAGTGAAAATTTTACACTTCCGAATATAAGATTTACAACAAACAATACACAAACTGCAATAAACAGAACAAGAAAACCTATGAAATAACGTGATTTTTTTTCCATACTTCCTCCGTTCATTTCAGTCTGTGCAGAAATTCAAGCTGTTCCATTTCGTCCGCCTGACCTGTTACTATCATATGAATGTCATGTATCATTTCAGATACTCCCGTTGTCTGCTGAAACGTATTTTTTTCAGTACACCATACATTATTATTCTTTACGGCTTTGAAGTCTGCAAGTAGTTCACTTTTTTCAACAAGCTGTGCAATAGTTTCAAGTTCGCCGTCAATCGTACTGTTATATATTATAAAATCTGCGTCCTTTGCTTTCTGATAGAAAGATTCAATATCCATATTCATAGTTGAAAGGGCGTTTTCTTCGGTGTTGAGGTCGTCTGCGGTAAAAACATAACGACCGCCCGCAAGTTCTATCATCTTTGAGATATAGTCGCCTGATTTACGGACATTCGCATATCCGTTGGCAGTTATATAGAAAAACGAAACCGTCTGCCGTTCGTCTTCGGGAATATCAGTATTTGCCGACACTTCACCGAAAATCTTCATTTTTTCATTAAAGAAGTCCTCCGCCTCTTTTTCACGTCCCATAATAAGACCGTAAAGCTTTATCCACTCAAGCCGTCCGAGAGGATGTGGCTCATAACTTGACCTTTCAACCATTACAGGTATACCCAGACTTTCAAGCTGTTCTTTTGTTTCGGGACTGTGATAAATCATTGTCGATTCAAGAGCAAGTCCGCAGTTTTCTGAAATTACCGTTTCATAGTCGGGGGTGCTGTACTTTCCGACATATGTCATATTGCCGCTTTCAAGTGCGTTCCGTACAGCAGGAAGACTCCAGTCACTGAGTTTTGTAGAGGTCATTTTAACTTCATCAAGTACGCCTATACCGTCGAATAAATCCATTGACGACGATGCAGCAACATATATATTTTCCACAGGCTGTCGGATAACAGTAATACTGCCGTCTGTTTCGGGTTCGGGAACTCCTTTCGGAACAAGCAGAAATTTCTGACCGTCGGCTATATCTATTTCATAACTTCCGTCGTCCAGAGAATAAACCGAAAACTGTTCCGCATATTCAAGATTCATCTGACTTTCCGAATGTGCGGTTTCAGTGGTCGTTTTTACCGTACCGCACGAACAGCAGAAAATATTACATACTATCAGCGGAATTATAAATTTAAGTTTACCTGTCATCATTTTGCAATTGTAGACGAATCGAAATAAAGTGTATATTCGATTTCGTGCGGAGTACTCATTGCGGTGGTATCGGCAGAAACAGACATTTTTCTGTCAAAAACAGTCACGGGTATTTCAAAAACGGAATTATCCTCATCAGTCGGTACAGGCAGGTATTTTTCACCGTCAACAACCATGTAATCATAATTACTGCTGTTCCAGATTATTCTTGCTGTTGCTTTGCCGTCCACGACAGTAAACTGTGTATGAGGGTATATGCTTGCTTTTCCTGAACCGCCCTCAAGTGATACCTCGACTGTATACTCTCCGTCAGTAAGACCCAGCGATTCAACGGTATTTTCCAGACTGTTCACAAAAGCATCTGACGGCAGAGAATCCGCACGGAAAAGTATTGTGCGGTCATACCATGTTTCTTTTTTGTCACTGAAAGCCGTGCAGTCAATTCCCATGTCAAGAGCCTCAACCGGTACGGTGTACTTATGCACACCGTTTTCTTCCTCGAAAACTATATATTCACTCTCGTCTGCCGTTTCTGCTTCTGTACCCGTTCCCATAAAAATATACCTGTAGCCTGTTCCGCTCATGGTCATTACGGCAAACATTTCACCGTCCTGTACAGTAAGCTCACACTCGGTTATCCTGAACATTGAAGAACTTGAACTGACTTCAACAGAATAAACACCGTCTTTTATTTCGTCTGCATAAATCGGTGTCATTCCCTCTTCCACAACTTCAACAGGTGCAACTGTTGCGTTCTGCGAATCTGCTTTACCTTCTTCTGTCGGCTGTTCGGTAACTTCTTCCGTTGTTTCTGCGATTTCTTCCGCAGCGGCTGATGTAACTGCTGAACTTTCGGTTTCCAATGATTTATCTTCACTTTCCGAACACGATACAAACGCCATTGTGAATACACACAGCATACATAATACTAAAATCTTTTTCATAACTCTACCTCATATCAAAACAGCGGAAAGGATTCCCCCTCCGCTGATATTTTTTATTTTATTGAATCAACAGCACTTTGTGCATGGTCAACATAAATCTGTCTTATAGCCTCATTCTCGCCGAGACCTCTTAAAATGCACTCTACTTCATAACCCTCTGCCTCAAAAACAGACTTCCATGAATCTTCGTCATCGCCAGCCATGTCATTATTTGCATGGTCACCGCAGACTACCATAAGCGGTTCAAGCACAACCCTCTCATACTCACCTGCTTTTACCATTTCCAGAATTGTATCAAGCAACGGCTCTGCCTCAACTGTACCTATAAAATAATTTTCATATCCGTCAGCAGTAAGCAAATCCTGCATTTTCTGATAGACACCGTTTGATTCGGCTTCCGTACCGTGACCCATGAAACATATAGCTGTCTTTCCGTCGTCATAGTCGGCTGTCCAGTCAACTATTGCCTGCTCAACACGCCTGAAATCGTCGTCACTTGTAAGAAGAGGTTCACCGAAAACAACATTTTCAAAAGCGTCTGCATACTGTGCCACTTCGTCAACAATATCATTGTATTCAAAACCGTTCATAAGGTGTGTAGGCTGTACAACAAGATTCTTTACTTCGTTTTCAACCGCTCTGTCAAGCGATGCCTTTACGTCGTCGATAAGAACGCCGTCACGCCTCTGAACATGGTCAATAATTATATTCGCAGTAAAACCACGTCTTACGGAATACTTTGGAAATGCCTCCTCAAGTGCGTCTTCAATTGCTCCGATAGTAAGACGACGACTGTCGTTGAAACTTGTACCGAAACTTACAACAAGTAATTCATTGTCACCTATTTCGTCCTGATTTCTTACATTGTCAAGTGAAGCATCACCTGTGTCATAATTTTCTTCATCATCTTCCGCTTCTTCTTCGCTGTCATCTTCTGTTTCTTCGGAAACTTCCGTTTTCTCTTCGGTTTTGGATTCTTCAGACGTTTCCGCCTCGGTTTCTTCTTCCGTTTCAGTCTTGGAAACCGATGATTCTGAAACAGAACTGCTTTCGGAAACAGACAAACTGCTTTTATCTTCTCCGCAAGCAGTAAATAATGTACCTGCCATAGCAAGACAGAATATAAACGTTAATTTTTTCATTTTAATGATTCAATCCTTTCCGTTATACAAAAAGGTAGTTAATCATATTGTTAAAAAAGCTCTCCGCACACGGCAGAAAGCATTGCAAAGCAGACCGTGACAAAAAGCACAGCCCGAAAAACAGTACAATCAATACCTCGTGACCTGAAAATAATAATATTTTCCGTACCAACATTACGGCAGGTTTCCTGGCTCAAGGTTCATTGCATACAGCAAGCCTTCCCGATTTAAATCAGTGACTTCACCATGAAAAATCACAGCAAAAAGCCGTATACTCCCCAATCACAGTGACGAGTTCGCACAGGATTCACACCTGTTTCCCTTTTACCTCCTGACCCCGCACAAAGCAGGCAGAAGCACCGTAATGCTATAAAAAATTTTAGTTGTTCTGTGATATCACATTTACTATTATAGCAGTATTCACAAACAATTGCAAGCTTTTTTGTAATTTTGTACAATCAATCAGTTTAATTTAACTTTATGTACTTTTTTTGCCTATTTCGTCATATAAAGTAAGGCATTGCATATTGCCGCCGCAACGTTGCTTCCGCCTTTCCGTCCCCTTGCGACTATATACGGCACACCTGTCCGCATTATCATTTCTTTTGACTGCACAACATTCACAAATCCCACAGGTACGCCTATTACAAGCTCAGGAACAAAAGTCCCGTTTTCAATATGTTCACAAAGTCTTATAAGGGCAGTAGGAGCATTTCCGACTGCATATATAACAGGTTTCTGAAGTTCACTTGCCTTGTCAACAGATGCGGATGCTCTTGTTGTACCGTTTATTTTCGCACGCTCCGCAACGTCGCTGTCAGCCATGAAACACACCGCCTCACAGCCAAATCTTTCAAGTGCCTTTTTGTTTATTCCCGACTTTGTCATATTAGTATCAGTGACAATTACCGCACCTTTTTTTAACAGATTCATTGCATGGTCAATGACGTTTTCCGAAAAACACATATTGTCATAATAATCAAAATCAGCTGTTGTGTGAATTGCTCTGAGGACAACAGGCTTTATGTCATCGGCAAGTTTTCTGTCGCCGAGTTCCTGTTCAATTATCTCCATGCTTCTCTTTTCTATTTTATCGGGCAGAACGTATTCAAGTTCCAAATTATTTCACTCCGTTCTTAATAATTCTGTAAAGCAAATCCATGTTTATATTGTTTCTCACGTTATCGGCAAGTATGTCAAACTGTTTCTCCTTATATTCATGACGGTCTTTATTTCCGCCCATATAGTCTATTCCCTTTGCTTCAAAAAGTCTGCGGACTATCCTTTCTGAAACGTCGGAGCTGTCGAAAATTCCGTGAATATAACAGCCGTACACATTGCCGTTATATGAACCGCCACAGTCCGTAAGCTTTTTACCGTTGTTTTCGGTAATACCCATATGTATTTCATATCCTGAAAATTCCGCACCTGAAAGGCACGAAAAAAATCCCTCCGTATCAAGAAACTTTCCTTTTATCTGCGACTGCTTTTTTTCTCCGCTGAAAACAGTTGTACACTCAAGAAGATTCATTCCGTCAATGCTTCCGCCGTTTTCAGTTTCAAGAGGGTCTGAAATTTTTCTGCCGAGCATCTGATAACCTCCGCATATCGCAAAAATCGGAATCCCCCTGTCCGCACGCTTTTTTATCATTGCTTCAATACCGCTTTCCCTCAGCCACTTCATATCGGAAATTGTGCTTTTAGTTCCGGGGATTATTATCATATCGGCTTTTTCAAGTTTGGTGTACTTTGTCACATAACGGACGTTTACCCCGTCATACTGTGAAAACACGTCAAAATCCGTGAAATTAGATATTCTCGGAAGCTTTATAACAGCTATGTCAATAATTCCGTCGCTGTTATTTTCAAGCTTGTGAGAAAGGCTGTCTTCGTCCTCTATATCACAGTGAATGTACGGAACTACGCCAAGTACAGACTTATTTCCACGTTGTCGCAGAATATCCACACCGCTGTTAAATAACGTTTTGTCCCCTCTGAACTTGTTCACAACAATCCCCTTAACCAAATCACGCTCGTCAGGTTCAAGAAGATTAAGAGTACCGATAAGCTGGGCGAAAATACCGCCTCTGTCTATATCTCCGACAAGCAGCACAGGCGATTTCACAAGTTTTGCCATGCCCATATTTACAATATCATCCTGCTTAAGATTAAGTTCGACGGGACTTCCTGCACCCTCTATCACTATAATGTCATTTTGTGCGGAAAGTTCACTGTAAGCTTTCATAATATCGGGGACAAACTCTTTCTTTCTTCTGAAATATTCTCTTGCACTCATATTTCCGACAGGTCTGCCGTTTAATATGACCTGCGAACCGATGTCGGTAGTAGGTTTAAGCAGAATCGGATTCATAAGCGGTGATGGTTCAATCCCTGCCGCTTCTGCCTGCATTGCCTGAGCCCTGCCGATTTCACTGCCGTCTCTTGTTATGTACGAATTAAGAGCCATATTCTGTGATTTAAACGGCACACACGCATAACCGTCCTGTCTGAATATCCTGCAAAGTGCGGCTGTCAAAAAACTCTTTCCAACATTCGACATCGTTCCCTGAATCATTATAGATTTAGCCATTCAGAATCCTCCTCAGTGCTGAAACAAAAATAATATTCTCTTGATGTGTTTTCACTGCAATTCTGAAAAATCCGTTTTTCAGACCGCTGTAATTATTACAGTTTCTTATAAGAATTTTTTCCTTTTCAAGAAGTCTGTCAAGTGGCAGATTGTTTTCAAAAAAAATAAAATTCGCTTCGGATTCAAAGACTTTCAGTCCCATTTCCGATAATTCCGTTGTTAAAAATTCACGTTCTTTTTTTATAAATTGGACTGTAGTCAATAAATAATCATTTTCATCAAGTGCAGCGATTCCACCACGCTGTGCAGGTACGGAAACACTCCAGTACTGACCGCTACTGCGTACTTTTTCAGCAAGTTCTTCACTTCCGAAAACAGCATAGCCGAGCCTTAAACCTGCCATTGCATATATTTTTGTGAAAGCTTTAAGAATAATCGTTCTGCTGTTTATAAAATTACGTGAACTTTTATTTTTTCCGTCACATACAAAGTCCATAAAGCACTCATCACACACAAGCACAATATCGTTTTGCAGACATTTTTCAGCAATATTTTCAAGAAAATCAATGTTTACCGTTTTTCCTGTCGGATTATTCGGACTGCACAGAAATACAATGTCTGTATCATGATTAAGATAATCAATAAAATCAGACATAATATCAAAGCCGTTTTTTTCAGATAAAAAATATTCCGTAATTCTGCAATTGTTTTCTTTGAGTGCCTTTGTGTATTCCGAAAAACAAGGTACACACAAAACAGCTTTTTCAGGTCTGAGAGCCGAAACAATTCTGTATATAAGGTCGTCCGCACCGTTTCCGCACACAATACATGACGGCGGAATTTTTTCATAGTCTGAAATTTTTCCGACAAGTTCAGTACAAAAAGGGTCGGGATATATTTCACATAAATCTGCCGATTCAACAACAGCTTTCCTAACACTCTCAGGCATTCCGAGCGGATTGATATTTGCCGAAAAATCGATATAATTTTTATATTTATATACGTTTCCGCCGTGTTTGTCCGTCATTTAAATATTCCTCCGAAAACCATTATTCTGAAAATTATTCCAAGCAGAAGCACAATCACCGATGACATATACATAAGTTTATTTACACGCCGTATATCTTCATTTTCAATCGGTCGCACGTCGTCGCCTATGAACTGCTTTTTATGGAGTTCACCGAAATAATAAGCGTCACCTGCAAGCTGTATGTCAAGCGAACCTGCACACACGGATTCAGTCTGTGCGGAATTTGGACTTGCGTGATTCCGTCTGTCACGCTTCCATATTTTATATGCATTTTTTCCGTTAAAACCCAGTATGTAAGACGAAAAAATCATAACAACCGCCGTAATTCTCGACGGCAGAAAATTCAGAACGTCGTCCAGTTTAGCGGAAAAACGTCCTATATCAGCGTATTTTTCATTTTTATAGCCTATCATCGAATCCATAGTATTAACCGATTTATAGAAAAATCCCCCGACAGCCCCGAAAAGCGACATATACATTATCGGTGCGGTCACGCCGTCGGAAGTATTTTCGGCAACTGTTTCAACTGCTGCTTTTATAATTCCTTTTTCGTCAAGTACATCTGTATCACGTCCGACTATCATTGAAACCGCATAACGTGCCTTTTCTGTGTTGCCGTCCTTTATGGCACGGTAAACTTTCATACTCTCTTTTTTAAGACATTTCGGTGCAATCATGTAATAACACATTATCCCCTCCGCAATGATTCCGCACCATTTATTTATCGTATAGCAGACAATCAAAATCGCAAGCGGTACACACACAGAAATTAATATAACCATCAATGCCAGAATTATTCCGCCGAAACGCAGTTTATCTGGCATAACTTTTCTGATACTTTTTTCAAGATTTGATATTAAATTCCCTATCGCACGTATCGGGTGTGGAAGTTTATATGGGTCACCAAGCAGACAGTCAATAAAAAAGCCGATTAAAAGCGGTGCGATTAAAATAATATTCTTCATATTTCCTCCAGTATGGTTATTTTTCCGTCACTGTATTCTGTAACAAAACCATGACCGTTTTTGACCTGCCAGTCATAATAATCTCTTTTCGGAACTGCAAATTTTTCCATGACTGACATAATCGTACCACCATGAACAACAAATGTTAAATTTTCACTGCTGTATCTTCTGACAGCTTTCAGAAAAATTTCTGTACACCTTTTACGGAAATTCTGTGGGTTTTCACCGTTCGGAAAAGTATTTTTACCGTTGCTGTCAATCCATTTCTGATAGTCGGGATTTTCCGAGAGTTCAATATAATTATTACTCTCAAAATCACCAAAATCACACTCACACAAATCATCATAAATAATAGGTTTCTTATCGGGATATATAATGTCCACCGTCTGAATACAGCGCTTCATAGGACTTGAAATCACTATATCGCAGGACGGATATTTATTGTTTTTTATTTCTGCAATACCCTCCGCACATAACGGCTCGTCAGTTCTGCCGATGTACCTTTTTTCAATGTTTCCGACGGTTTTTCCGTGACGTATAAAATTAACAATCATATCCGTGTACCCTTTATATATGTGCCTATTCCGCATATCACCCTCACGACTATATCGGAATTTTTTGCAATTATACAACCGCACTTTCCACACTTCTCACGCCATAGTCTTTCACTTTTTTCAATAGGTACTATTCCACAGCCTATTTCATTCATAATGACAGTAATATTATTGTTGTCTGAACAGAGTTTCAAAGTAAATTCAACTGGGTCGGTATTCGCCTCTATCAATCTCCTGACAAAAATATGATAGTTCCTTATACATTCGGCATTAAAAATTTCTGATATACTACATTCTGCACCGTCTTTAATGTCTGATATGCCAAACTCGGAAACGGCAAATGCAGTTTTACCCGAATAAGCCCCTCCTGTAATCAATTTCATTTTATTAACGCCTCCTTCAGATAATACGAAACAACAGCTGAAACAAGTACTGATATTTCACACATCTGCAAAAACCAGCCACAAAGGTCACCTGTAATTCCGCCAAAAGTCTTATAAGAAAATTTTTTATAGTAAAGTATTACATAAAGTGCCGTAATTGTACTTACAGTCCCTGAAAACCAGTCAGTAAAAATCATTCCGCAGAAACAAAGCAGTGCGGACATTAAAGTGACTGAAAATGTTATTTTTTTGTGGGCAGGTTTCACAAAACTTTGCAGACTACCTTCCGATTTTGCAGATTTGAAAGTAACTGCTGAAAATCCGCTCATTGCCCTCGACAGAACAAATCCCAGTGCAACAATAACAGCTGTTTTCCAATTGTTTACCTGAGAAAACAAAGCCGTCTGAATAATCATGTACATACAGAGATGAAGCACCGCAAACGCTCCTATATGTGAATCTTTCATTATTTCAAGACGTTTTTCCCTGTCGCCGTAAGACGATTTAGCATCGGTAACATCACAAAAACCGTCTATATGAATACCGCCAGTGACAATCACGGGGATTAAAGTTGACACCGCACCATAAAACAATCCATTGAATCCAAGTTTTATACAAAGCAGTCGCCACAAAAGAAAAAGTCCACCCGTCACTGCACCTATCAGTGAAAAAAAACAAAGTGCATAACGACGATTTTCCTCTTTCCATTCAACTTTCGGCATTGGTATGCGTGAATACATAAGAAAAGCAGAAAACAATGATTTCAACAACACAATTCCCCTTTCAATATAACAGGTATACCATAAACGCACTCAATTACATTATCTGCAAACTGTGAAATACGTCTGTTTATTTCATTGATACAGGCAATATATTTTTCCGTACCGCTTTCATATGAAATACCGTCGTTTCCGACTTCGTTCGTAACGATTGTAAGACATTCACACATATTTGCAAGATATTTAATGTCACTTATAATTTTTTCAGTCGGATTTATCACTTTACCGTCTCTGAACATCTCATTTGCACACAGATTTCCCATACATTCAATAAGAACCACACTTTTTTCCGTCAAAACTATTTCATTCAAATCAGTATACTTTTCAATTGTTTCAAAACCTTTTCCATGCCGCATTTCACGGTGTTTTTCAATAGCACAAAAAGCCTCCTCACCGTACGGTTTCATAGTTGCAATGTAAAATTTCCTGCCCGAAAAAACGCATATTATTTTTTCAGCAAGTGCAGACTTTCCACACTTTGAACCGCCTGTTATCAGTGTAATCATTTAAGTTCCACATACCTCTCTATTCCCATTTCGTCAAACCTGTGTGCGTTCCTGTAAAGCGACACCGCACCGTCCAGCAACGGAAGAAGCATTATTCCGCCCGTACCCTCACCAAGCCGCAAACCTGCATTTATAACCGCTTTAAGTCCGATAAGTTCAAGAAGCTTTATTCCGGCTGGTTCGTCCGAAACGTGCGAGGCAAGCATATATTCCGCACACAACGGATTAATTCCGTATGCAACTGCTGCTGCCGCCGCCGAAATAACGCCGTCTATAATTATCGGAACTTTGTAAACCGCTCCGCCCAGAAAAATACCCGTCATTCCTGCAATGTCAAATCCGCCGACCTTTGCAAGAACTTCAAAAGGCTTGTTCCTGTCAGGTCTGTTAAACTCAATTGCACGCTTTATTGCTGAAATTTTTCTTTCAAGCCCCTCAGCCGTCAAGCCTGCTCCACGTCCTGTTACTTCCTCAACAGGCATATCAAGAAGTACCGACGAAACTGCACTTGCCGTTGTGGTGTTTCCTATTCCCATTTCACCAGTAACAATAATTTTAAATCCTTGATTTCTGAGGTCACGCACAACGTCCATTCCCGAACATACAGCCTTTTCAGCCTGATTTACAGTCATTGCTGGTGAAACGGCTATATTCTTTGTACCGTATGCGACTTTTTTATTTATAAGTCTTTCACACTCAACATCATGATTAATTCCTATATCTATTGATATAACGTCTGCACCATAAACTTTCGCAAGAGCATTTATATTTGAACGTCCCTCCGCAATCGCCACAGCACTCAACGCCGTGACTTCACTGCCCGTCTGAGTAACTCCCTCGCACACAACACCGTTGTCTGCACACATTACCGCAACAGCCCTCTTTGAAATATCAATATCTTTCGTTCCCTGCACAGACGCTATTTTCTCAATGAACTTCTCCAGCAGTCCGAAACTCCCGAGGGGTTTGGCTATGCTGTCCCACTGTTTTTTTGCTGAAACCGCAGATAATCTGTCAGACGGTTTTATTGTGCTTATTCTGTTCATTTTTTACCTCCGTACTCCGAACACGCCACCGCAAAACGTTCTGCAATTCTGATATCCGAATAAAAATAAATGTGCGGAAACCCTGCGTACATTGTTTCACTGCACTGACAGCATTTCCATGACCTGCCGTCATGTTTTAAAGCGGTAAGACTTTTTCCGCAGTCCGTGCTGTCCCAGTAATGAAATTCATGTGCATTAATTTTATCACTCTTTTTAAAAAGCAGACTGTCGATTTCAGAAGCAAGTGTTATATAACCGAATCTCTGAAGTCTGTCTGTCCTGTAGACAGACGATTCAAACACTCCTGCCATTTTGTAAACATGATTATTATTTTTTATGTACTTATGCAGATACATGAATCCGCCACACTCCGCAATTGTCGGAATACCGCCGTCAATCAGACTTTTTACAGATTCAAGCATTGAAATATTTTCTGAAAGACGTTCTGTATAAAGTTCGGGATAACCTCCGCACAGAATAAGTCCGTCTGCATTTTCGGGAACACATTTATCATCAAGCGGTGAAAAATATTCAATCCTGCAACCAATTTTTTCAAGCAGTGAAATGTTATCTTTATAAAGAAAACAAAACGCCCTGTCCCTTGCCACTGCCACAACAGGCGGATTATTAAACATTTTTTTTATATTAATTTCCATAAACTTCGGAAAAGTTTTTTCAGAATAATTTATTATTTCGTCAAGCATGATATTTTTTTCAGCAAGTTCACCGAGAAATCTGATTTTATCCTTTATATCGAAAATTTCGTCTGCTGTCACAAGTCCGAGGTGACGGCTTTCAATCGTACATTTATGGAACGGCATATGTCCGAAATAATTAACATTCAGTTCATTACAGATTTTTTTTGCAAGCGTCACAAGCTTGTCAGGAAGTCTGTTAAAAATAACTCCGCATATATTGCTGGGAATTTTATATGTAAGAAAACCCTTTATAACCGCACCGATAGAATCGCTCATACCTTTACAGTCAACAACAAGAATTACAGGGGTATCCGTAATTTCCGAAACGGAAAACGCCGAACCTCTGCCGTTTGCTCCGTCGTAAAAGCCCATAACGCCCTCAATCACGGCAATATCACTGTTTTTTCCGTTTTCGTGAAGTAAATATTTAATGGTGTTTTCGTCACAGAAAAAGCTGTCAAGATTGTGCGAATCAGTTCCTATTATTTTTTCGTGAAACATCGGGTCTATATAATCAGGTCCGCACTTGAATGATGACACTTTCATTCCACGTCTGCACAATGCCTCAAGAATGGCACACGTTACCGTCGTTTTTCCGCAGCCGCTTCCCGTTCCTGCAATTATTACTCCTGTCTGTTATACCAATCTCCGAGCCCCCTAGACAAGAGG
>CAMWVV010000057.1 GCA_947177755.1 uncultured Ruminococcus sp.
GCATCGGAGCAATATAAAATAATTTTAAATAAATATGGAAAAAATTATTTATTTCGTAAAGAATGTGCTTATAGAATAAATTATTCAGATTTAAAAGAGGAAAATAAAGCACTGGTTTTACTTAATCATTTTTTAAAGGATGTTATAGAGGATAAAAATATACATACTTTTGAGAATATTTATGTATAATAAAAGTTATTCTGTTTGAGCAATTTTACCTAAATCGTATAATTTTTATGTCTTAAGATTTAATAATATTCAGTTTAATAATTACTTAATGAGAAAAAATCTTGAAAATCTTCAAGTTAATAGGATATGAGTATAGCTATAAATTGATGATATTACTGAAAAATGCTAAAAGTGGTATTCAATTTGCAAAAAATTCAATATAAGATTAAAAAGAAAACAAGTTCTAATACTTTACTTTGTGTATTTAAATAAACAAATTACAATTTTTTTCATTCATCTATTTTATAAAAGTCTAAATAACCGATCTTTTTTATTAGGAAGCCCAAAATTTAGAGTATAAAAACATAGCTGTTTTTATTGGAGATTTTTAGTTATGAGATATATGATACATAATTGAATAATTATGTTCAGATAAATTAATAAGGAGGACTAAAAATGAAAAAACAACTGAAAAAGATGTTTGCTGTGATGACTGCAGGTCTGTTCAGTGCTTTACCGGTTTTTAATCAGACAACTCATGTAAATGCAGCTTATTCCGAAAAACAGAATACATGGAGATTTGTAGAAAAATACTCCGGAATCGGTCTTGAATGGTATTCCAGTGTTGCTGTGAATACAAACGGCTATACTTTCGGTTCGAGTGAAAAGGGTTCGTTAATTATAAACGATTCAAATTTTCAGACCGGATATGACTGTGGATTATCAGCATTGATAAGCGGATACTCAAATCCGCCCAAAATCAACGGTACAGGCTACTTATCCAAATCCACATGGTACACTCCTGCGACAACAAAGTCATTTTCTTTGGATTACAGCTATGAAACAAGCAATGGTTCTATTACTGCAATAGCTGTCTTAGTCGGTGATGTTAATTTCGACGGATGTGTAAATATAGCAGATGCGGATTATATAGCTTCATATGTTGCACAGTCACATGGTGACAATGGACCGAAATTGACTGAGTTTCAGCAATTAGCCGGTGATGCCAATAATGATGGTAAAGTTGATATTAAAGATGCCGCTAAAATTGCACAATATCTTGATAGTGACAATCCTCACTTTTAAATAAAAAAGTGTAAAATTAATTAAGGAGGAAATATGATGAAAAAAACATTCAAAAAAGTAACAGTATCTTTAACAGCAATGTTAATGATGTTTGGCAGTACATACACTGCTGTAGGCTCTGTAAGTGCCACAAACAACGAAATACAACCCAGAAACTATCATGTATATGGTGATGTTAATGATGACGGCAATATTAATGCGAGTGATGCAGTTAATATTGCACAGTTTATAACAGTATATAAAAATAAACATGGTGTTAGTTCTTTAATATCAGTGGAAGATGCTATAGATTACCGTGAAGACAAGGGGGAATATTATTTGCCTGTTCCGTATGCTGCCGATGTTGATGGCGATGGTTTTATTACTGAGGCTGATTATATATGTATACAGAATTACATAATTAACAACGACAAAATCGGCAGATGTGGTCAGCTGTTCTATATTAACGAATGATAATAAAAAACTCCTGAATTTATTTTCAGGAGTTTTTTATTTATTATTTTGAAAGTTTACATACATCAAAAAATTGAAAAAAGTGTTTATCATTTACTTTCTGTAAGAGTACCAGAATAGGTGGTTCCGTCAACAGTCAGGGTAATATCTTTGGTCTTTTTGGTAGTTGACGGGTAAACGTCGGACTTACTGAGACCATAGTATTTGTAGAAATCGTCGGTCACGGAGTATGATGTTCCTTTCACTTCGTCACCTTTCCAGAAGTTCAACGTGCGGACATCAACGTGAGTTGCCGTGTATGTACCGTCAATGTTGGATATACCGCCAAAACCAACGTCCTGTGCTGCACAACTCACTTTCTTTGATGAGATTTTATTTCCTGACTGGTCATAGCATACTATGTCAGCGGCGTAACCCTTTGTGTGAAAGTCCGTTGCAGAACCGCCGATGTTTACGCTATGGGTCGGACAGCGATAACCTGAGTTTATTACTATAGCCGAACAGTTCAGGGCTTTGAACAGTTTTTCAAGCTTTTCAGGCAGTTCGGGATTAAGTATTGTGTCATGGTTTCCGCCACATTTACAGCGAAATTCCGACACGTTAAAGTGTTCTGTAAGCTGGGTTTTGTCGGTTGATTTGTAGGTCTTCGTCATTTCAATTTCCTCCAAGTATCGCATTTTCCAAAGCCATAAGACGTTCTTCCACCGAAGGTTTGTACGGTTCGTAGGTGCTGTCTGTTACATCGGCAGGACGAATCATAGGGTAGAACTTTAAGTTGTTTGCTGTTATGCCGTTCCGAATGATTATTTTAACCTTGTATTCGATTTCAGACTGAAGATTAACGACTACACTATCACCATAGTCTCTTGCTAATACAGTGTCTGTCTGTATCTCCAGCTCGTATTTGTCACTACCTCCATTTTTTGGACAACCTGAAAGTATAAACTCACCACTTTCAATATATAATCCCAAATTCAAAATAACATTAGCACTTCCAGTAGATGTTCCGTTAGCGACTACACTTCCATCGCTGTTTACCGTAAACGTAACTCCGCTACTTGTCGTAGTGCCTGATTTATTCGGCAAAAGGTTCTTCCTCTGATACCCAATAGTTGACTTGTTAATAGCCGTCTGACTTACTAATTCGGCAACATCTGCCTTTATACCTGTATCATCATAATTCTCCAGACTGTCAAGCCTGGTTTTGTCGGCATCTGTGAAGTCATTGGTCGATAAACCCTTGCCCGAAACTTTATCGACTTTAGTCGTTATTGCCGTTGTATTTGCCAATATCGCACTATTCATAGCCGCTGCGGAATCTTCGTGACTTTCTATCCAGTCGGATATTTCTTTCAGAGTGTTGAAATCTTCGGGTGCATTTGCCACTATTTCAGCGACCTTTTCCGAAATCAGACTATTAGTCTGCGACTTTGTGTAGTAGTCAGATAAATCGACATTTTCGCCGTTACCGTTGTTTTTCCCTGCTATTCGTGATGCTAAAAGTACTTCGTGCAGATTCATTTTCATTCCCCCTTTACGCCTGTTTACCGTCGGTATCATACCATTTGCCGTCGCTTCCGAGTATGTATATTCCGCCCGACTTTATAACGTAGGCAACACTTCCCTGTGCGAGTTCGTAGCCGTCAATGCCGTTATTTTCGGGAAGTTCCGACACGTCGTCGGCGTAAATTTCAGCGGTAATACGGCTTTTGCGGTCGTCCGTGAACGAAATGAACGACTGTTTTATAATACTAATCATTTTTATCCTCCTCATTTTTTAGCTGTGCAAGAACGTCAAGCAGTTTCTGTGGCAGAGGCAGACCGATTTTTCCCGCATTTTCAAGTATCGAAATTCCCTCATTTGCAAGGTAAAAACCGATTACGGCAGAACGGAAAACCGAGCCGTCACCGACAATGTGGGTATCGAGAATGTGACCGACAGCAACAAGCACCATGATAAATACTTTCTTTGCAATGCCTGTGAATCCGACCGCCGAAGAAAGTTCCTTGCGGATATATGCCGAAATCAAGCCTGTTATGTAGTCAAGCACCATGAACGCTATGAGTGCATAAAGCAGACCATCAAGCCGTCCCCACAGGAATCCGAACACGGCACATACAACCGCTGAAAATGTCTGTAAAAATTTGTCCATTGATTTAATCATTCCTTTACATTGAGTGTGTCCGCATAATAGTTTAAAAAATTGTATAAATTCAATGCAGTACCATTGAACAGCAGAAAAAGTTTACAGAAAATTTACAATTTATTCTGTTGTTGTACTTTCAAGAACAGTCAGACGTGTCTCAATTTCTGCGATTTTCTCTGTTATTTCAGTAAGTTTTGAGTTTATCTGTTCGTCGGTCATGTCATTCAAGGCACGGTTAAAAGCTTCAAGAATCCGGTCGCCCGTCAGTCCTGTTTCCAAAGGTACAGGTATAGCCATAATTAATCACTCCTTGTAAAGTAAAAATTTTTTATTTGAAGTCTGTAAATATTTGCCGTCAACAGTAACTATCGGTCGTGTGATGTACTCTCTGAAATTCAGTTCGTCAAGCTGGTTCTGCATTGCATCCATTGCTGACGAGTTTCCGCCACTTGATATAGTCCCCGACTTGTACGACGGACGGACTATTGAGTTTACAGTATTACCGAGAGTAATATCAATAATATCGCCGGTCAGTTCGTTTTTCTTGATGCTTACAATCTGCTGTACTGTGTTGATGTCAAGAAGTTCACAGTAAATTTTTCCCCTGTCGCCGACATTGTAATTCTGAAGATTCACAAAATCCTTGTATTTCGGGTCATTTCTTATGCTAGCAATGTTAATGGTGTATGTGATTTTAGGACGGCACACTTGCCCGAAATAATCTTCCACGTCCTGACCGAAGCGTTCAAAATTAAATTCCGAATAGTTAAATTTTATATATTTTGATTTGTGGTGATGTATCGGGTACATATCGTATGGCCATGAAGTGTTCCACCAGCTTCCATAATTATCTTCTGCTACCAGATTTGTAACCCACTCGGAATAGTTTATTTTCTGAGATATTTTTGTCATGTCGAATCCATAGCGAAGTGCAAAAGCATTGTCACGGGCGTTTTCCATGCGTGAATTAATCGAGAAATAGAAGTTATTTCGATAAAGTTCACCGCCGAAAAGGTTCACAAAACAATTGTCTGTACCAATCAGAGAACCGGCAACAGAAGCATTTGATATTTCGATTTTGTCAATAGTTTTGGAAATATCGGAATTGTACTGATACTGATACTCGTCGTATCCGTCCCTGTTTTCTGCGTCAACTCGTGCATTCATAAGAAAATTTATAAATCCGTGTGCGTTGAGATTTTCAGGTGTTTTGTTGTAAATAAGTCTGTCAGCGAGGTCGTACCAAATGTGCTTGGCGTGAACTTTTATGTAAATTCCTGAGGAATCCGAAACTGATTCATGTTCGTCGATGCGGAAAAGTTGCCCGTCTATTTTAAGAACATTCTGCGGAAGAAGATATTTCCAGCGTCCCCAGTTGTCAACGGGGTGAGTCAGTGTAACATCCCATTGTCCGTTGAGTTCATGTGTTGATGTGCATTCCGAGGGTGTCAGAATGGCAAGACCGTTGTGTTTGAAGCCGTCCTGCGGTTCACGATAATCATATACACGGATTATGTGTTCACGTTCCAGAGACCATAGGTCAAGACCTTTGATTCCAGGAAGAAGTTCATGGTAAGGCATATTTGGACTTAAATTTTTGTCAATCCGCCACAAAGCCTTGGGATATGGCTTTTTTACGGCTTTTTCGGGTGCAATTTTTAAATCTTCATGAATAAGTTTATTGTTTTCGTTCAATTTCCACTCTATACATAGGCAGTTGGTTGAAAAATTCTGCAAATAGTAGTAGGATTCTTTCGGGTCGGGTGTGTCGTCAGGATAAAGACGGTCAGAGGTCAGATTGACGGTAAAACGGACGTACTTTGCACCGAGATGATTAAAAAAATCAATAGTAGAATTATTGTTTTTTGTGTGATATATATAACCAATAAAGTTCTTGTTTTCGTCATAAAAATAAACATAACGGAGCGTATCAGTTGTTTTTTCGGTGCATTCATATGTCTGTTCATTGTGCTTCCATATCTTACGCCCCACCAAAACCGTTGTTGAAATAGTATGTAAACCACGTGGAATTTCGGCAAAATCCGTCCTTACTGCCCATGTATCTTCGCTCTCTTCACCTGTGCCGGAATCAAGACGTCCCTGAGAAAATCCCAAATGCACTATCTCACGTTTAATCATTTAATCAACTCCAATCGGAAAACGCAGGTCATAAAGATACTGTGCGTTCCTCAGCTGTTCGTCTGTACAGCCTAAGAAATTTTCAGACTGTACGGACTGAGAAATGTCTGAATTATAGACGGAAATGCCCTGTCCCTGATAGTCAATCGGCTGATTTGACTGAATGTTAAAAACGTTGTATGCACTCTTTGTACTGCCAGCTGTGATCGTTCCGTCAGACTGAATTTTTCCCGAAATCCTGCTGTTTATGATTGGGTTGTTGCACAAATCAACGTTTTCCGCCGATATGTCAACGACTATTTCGGAATTTTTAATGTCCCCATTGTATATACTGCGAAATTTTCCTGTGGAATTTACTACGATATTTGCCGAACTTTCACAAAAATCACAACCGTCTATAAATTTGGTTGTTGTTGATACAGACTGTATTTGTCCCGATATTACAACGTTACAGAAATATTTTGAACCGTTGCCGTAGCTTGAAAACAGGTATGCATTTGAAGTATTTTCGGGACAAAAGTAAAAATTTTCAAATATAAGATTTTCATATGTTCCCATTCCGATTCGTATCGCCGTTGACGCAGTTGAATGAAAATTCCTGAACGTCCAGCCATTGAAGTTCGTTACGGGAAAGTATAATATCTTACTGAATCCCTCAGGTTGAATTTCGTTGAAATCAATAATTTTGTTGGTTGAGTTCTGGTCAAATTCCACATATTTTGATGTACTGTTAATACTTATGTAATCTTCCCAGTTGTCGACAATGAAAGGGTCATCTTTTGTGCCTGTACCTGTCATAAATACCGCTCCTTTACGTTTATTGTCATATCCCTTACCGCTCCCGTATAACGAATATAATTGTCACCCGTATGAAGAAGCGGGAAGTCATTTTCCGTGTATTGAAGGCACATATGGCGTGTGCCTTCGGGTCTTGTAAAATAAATTACTTCTTCTTCGCAATTTATTGTAATTACTGATTCATATGAACAGTTGTCGGGTGTATTTACGATAAAATCCGCACCGTTTACCGTGATGACTGTTTTCTGTGTCTGAGGTCTGAAAGATATTTCCGGTTCGCTGAAAACCGTGCCGTTGTTTGTAATTTTAACATAATCTGAAATTCCCGAAACCGTTATATCCTCGATTGTCGGATTTACCGCATATGCAAACGGTTTTACACTGAATTTAAGCGGAAAAACTCCTGCTATCAAAGCAACTGCCTGCGGTTCGGGGGCGGTTACGGTTACATTCAGATATTCTTCCGGAGAGGTCGAAAGCCAGAGAATGCCGTCACCTTGCAAGATATTGTAAATTTTCTGTAAATTTTTTGCGCTGGTATCTGAAACAAATGTTTCTATTGTCATTGAGGCATTACCATAGGTTTTGCTTTTCTGTGAATACTTTGTTGTTCTGCCTGCAAGTGTGTACTCGTTCTCTTCAAGCGACCATGACGGACGTATAACAGGACTTGTCACAATCATATCAAGTTCCTTGCTTGAAACTCCATTGAATAAAAAATAACTCATCACATTCCCCTTCCGTTTTCAATTCTCCTGCGTTCCGTTTCAAGTTCCTCAGCCAGTTTTGAAACATCGTAACCGTTTGCAATTGTGGCATTTATGGTATAACTGCTGTAGAAAATCTTCTGTCCGCCGTCTGAAACGGGCGTATTCTGTGAAGAACGTGTAAGCGGAGTGACTTTTACACCGCCGTTCATGACCTCAAGAAGCTCAGGTCCTGCCTCTGCAACAATCGCCTGACCATTGTGCAGAAATCCGCCGTCTGCCATAAACCGAGTTTTTCCGAAGAAAAAATTACCGTAATAGCTTGAATCAACTATTTCATGCCGTATGTATTCAATTTTTTCCTGATGGTCATTTATATAGTTATCAGCAATACTCTGAAAATTTTCGCCGAAAAGCTTACCTGCACTAATGCCAGCATTTCTCGCCCAGTTCAGAAGCGAATCAACTGAAAAACCTTTATCAATAAAATACTGAACTTCGGGAGTGTATTTGTCTCCAAACATATCAGCAGTAGAAAGAGCGGATTCTTTGCCCCATTCAAGCAGTTCATCAATACTGTAGCCATTGTCAATCTGTTGCTGAATAACGTCCGTGTAGTTGTCACCGAAAACGTCCCCGACCTTTAATCCCTGCTTTTCAGATTGCTTGACGAGTTCTGAAATATTTTTACCATTTGCAAAACCCTTTATGAGCCTTTCAGACAGGGTGTCTTGTTTAAGAATTTGTGGCAGATAATTTTCCTTTATAGTCTCAATTGCGGACTCTCTGCTGATTTTCAGATATTCCATCAATTCAGATTTGAAGTTTTCACCGAGAACTTCCGCAGCAGTCTTGTTATTGGCTTCAGCCTGCTGAATGAACTCTGTCAGGTCAACGCCGTTGTCTTTAAGCGTCTGCATCTGTTTTCCGTAGCCTTTCGCAAATTCTTCGGCACAGCTTATTCCGGCGTTATTGCCGATTTCAAGCAGATTTCCAACGTCCCAGCCTTTTTCAAGGTTTTTTGCAACATTTGATTTGAAGATTTTCACAAATTCTTCTGATTCAGCAAGTCCGGACTTTGCACCCCATTCAAGCAGATATTCAATATCCTGTCCGTTCTTCTGCTGATTCTTGATGTAGCTGATAAAATCATTATCATTGCCGAAAACAGATGAAATACTGGCATAATAGCCTGAATTGTTCAGCCATTCAATCATTGAGGACATATCACCGCCGTTTGCGAGTTGAGTTCTGAAAATTTCCTTCCAGTCATTACCGAAAATTTCAGCAGGAGTTGCTCCCGATTCGACCAGTGACGTGATAAGCGGTGAAATGTCAAGACCGTTTGCCTGTAATTTATAAAAATCGTCCTCTTTCACAAAATTTGCCCATATTTCTTTTGGAGTTTTGCCGGCAATAAGACCGTACTGCATAGTATCGGACAGTTTCTGTTCCATTTCGTCAACGCTTTTCTGTCGCATATCCTTAACAGCAAGTTCAAAGTCTGAAAGCGTTTTCTGAAGATTTTCGCTGTAAATCTGTAAACGCTGTTCTGCATCGGTTGCAGTCTCGTCAAGCGTTGTACTTGTCAAATCTTTTTCCGCATATATGATTTCAGCCATACGGTCATACTGTCCGAGCGAATAAGCCTCCTGCAAATCATCAAGCTGTTCAAAGTATTCGCTGGTTTTCTCATAAGTTATTTTTGCCTGTGCTCTGGCATTTTTAGCCTGTTGCAGTTCTTCACGCAGAAGCAACACGGAGTTAGCAAGATTATAACCATTAGATGTCGATGTTTCATTATCAGAAAAATTTCCTGCTACATAGTCATCAGCCGAAATATCTGAATTGTTCATTGAATATTTCTTATAATTTTGGAATCTTCGTTCTGCTTCTTCAAGTTCTGCCTGTTTTTCGGCATATTCCCTGTCATATTTTTCATAGTCTGTACGTGCCTCAATACGCTGTTTAGTCATTTCGGTTGAATTTGAAAGATAAGCGTCAAGCATCATTTCAGCCTGTTTTTTGGCAATAACATTGTCAATTTCGGCGGACAATTGCTTATAGTTATCAATCTGATTACCTGTCATGGTGTACTCAGTACCAAGAGCTTCATTGAGTTCGTTGAGGATATACTCCGCACGTGCTTGGTCTTTCTGCTGTACATTTCCGTACTGGTCAGCAAGCTTGTCAAGTTCGTTCCAGAGGTCTCTGGTACGGTCGGTCTGATACTGAATGCCGTCGACATTTTCGTAAAAAGCGTCGTTTAAATCCTCAATAGCACGCCTTTTGTCAATAAGTAATTGTAGTTCCTCATTATGCTTTTCGATAAGCAATTCCATTTCAGTTTTTTCGACTTCCTTGTTATCGAAATAGCTTTTTAAAGCCAGTGTTGCTGTTGTTGCAGCCACTGTTAACGCAGCCAAAGGATTGGCAGAAATAACAGTCCACAGACCTTGAAAAGCACCTTTGATATTTCCTACTACTGATGGAACTTTTCCGATTGTTTCAATGAATTTTGCAGGAAAACCGGCAACAGATGTTATCAAATTAGAAATAAGAGTCAGCGGAGTCGGAAGTTTTCCGAGCAGTTCAAGTGCTTTGGGCAATAACTTTGTAGTAAATAAAGATATTGCTTCATTGGCGAAAATCGTTATTATAAGTGGTTTGACAGCAGATAAAACAGGTTTGATTTTTTCAAAGCCGTTTATAAGTGATTTAACGCCGTTTACAGCACCCTTGAAAAGAGGTTCAATAACAGTCTGCACTTTGGGAATCTGCTGAGTTCCCCATTGTACAAGTTCACGCAATGCTGGATTAAGTTCTTTGGAAATGGCTATTTTCATGCCGTCAATAGCACTGTCAAGAAGTGTTTTGTCACCCTGTAAGTTGTCAAGCATAGTTGATGCCATGCCCTTTGCCGTACCGTCTGCATTGTCTACAGCTTCGGCAAGCTTTTTATAATCCTCTGTCTTTGCATTTACTATTGACAACATTCCTGCCATTGAATTTTTACCGAAAAGTGCCGACGCTGCTTCTGCCTGTTCGACTTCTGAAAGTCCTGAAAATGCGTCTCTTAAAGTGTCAATAGTTTCACGCAGGGATTTGAGATTGCCTTCTTCATCAGTAAGGAGGAGATTTTTATCAATAATAGAAACGATTTCGCCGTTCTGTAGGTCTGTGAGTGCTTCCTGAGCTTCTTCAAGACTGTTCTGAGCCTTAGTGAGATTATTTGTTGCCGTAAGAGCCTGTGCGGAATTTTCGCCGTATTTCTCAATTGCTTGATTAAGCCGAATCTGTGCATTTTCGGCGGAAAGCGTTCTGTCCTCGACTATTTTCATAGCCTTTTCAATTGCTTTAGGGTCTGCCGACTGGTCAAAAGTCCGCATGGTAACAAGCCCTAACTCCTGCATATAGCCTTTCATCTCTTTTGTAGGCTTTGCCATGCGTGACAATGATGAATTGAGTGTTGTGCCTGCCTGAGATGCTTTAATGCCTGAGTTTGCCATAAGACCGGTGGCAACTGCCATGTCTTCAATTGAATATTTAAGAGTTCCTGCAAGTGGAGCGGCATATTTGAAAGTTTCGCCCATCATAGCAACGTTAGTATTTGCGTTGGACGAAGCAGCCGCAAGAACGTCCGCAAAGTGTGCGGAATCGCTTGCCTGTAGTCCGAAAGCTGTAAGAGCATCTGTCACAATGTCGGAAACACTTGCCAGATTCTCACCCGATGCGGCGGACAAGTCCATAATACCGTCAAGACCCGAAATCATGTCATTGACTTTCCAGCCTGCCATGGCCATGTAACTCATAGCTTCGGCAGATTCGGCGGCGGTGAATTTGGTGGTTGCCCCCATTTCTTCGGCTTTCGCCTGCAACATCTCTACTTCTTCGGACATTGCTCCCGAAATCGCCGTAACGTTTGAAATCGCTGCTTCATATTCCTCACCTGTCGCAACAACGTCTGCTGTGAAGTTTTTCAAGGCATTCCATGCAAGCTTTATTCCCTCTGTGATGAGATTTGCAAAAACATTTCCTAAAACCGTATAACCGCCGTTTGCGGAGTTTTCAGCCTGTTCGCCCGATTCCTGCATTTCGTCGCCGAGTTCGTCAATTTGTTCAGTCGATTCTTCTGTAGTCCGTGTAAGTTCTTCAAGACGTGTATTAGCCTGTTGCAGCTGATTTTCAAAACTGTTTACATTTCTCTGGGCAGTTTCAATTTCACGCTGAAATGCCCGATACTGTCCGCCGTCAATTTCGCCGTTTTCAAACTGTCGCTTAATCTGTTCCTGTGCTTCATGGAGAAAATCCAGTTTTTTACAGCTTTCTTCGAGTGCAGTTGTCAGAAGCTCCTGTTTCTGTTTCCATAGTACGACAGAATCATTATTATTTCGCAGTGAACTATTTACTTCACGAAGTTCGGAAGTTGCTTTTTTTCCAGCTGATTCAATTTTTTTAAGTTCAGTATCAAGACCTGTAGTGTCCGCACCGATTTTGATATTGATTCCTTTTATTTTACTGCTTGCCATGCGAACTGCCTCCGAATATATTTCTTAAAGCCTGCCTGTCGGGTTCTGTCTGACTGTAATAATAGGCATTTTCGAGATATTCCCGACCATGTTCCGTCTGCGAACAGTTGTAAATCCAAGCATCATGAAGAAATCCCCAATATTCAAAAATATCAAGATTTTCGACATCGGGGATTGAAATATTCATGTAGTCGGCAACTGTTTTGTAATTTGCCGTCGGGTTTGTAAAATACACCTTACTGCTTTCTGTGGGGCAGTAAGGTATTTTCAGTTTGGGTCGCTGTTGCGTGTTTCGTTAATCCACTGTGGAAATTCCACTGTAAAACGCTGTAAGTCAATGACAGTGAAGTTGTCGAGCAGATAGTCAACAGTTACGGGAATTTTTTCGTCGTTGTTACTGCATATTTCTGCAATTGCTTCAAAAAGTGCAGTATCACTTTTGGCAAGAGCATATTTTTTGTAGTAAAGACGTGCGGACGGCGGATTAATTGTCAGTTTCTGTCCGTTTTCAAGGGAAAATTCAAACTTTCTCATGTTTCGATTGTCTCCTTTTTAGCTTCAATAATTTCTTCCTCATAAATCAGAAGTGTGCCGTCATCGTCGATTGACGGCTCAAGCTCAAAAGTCGGGGTGATGACGGTTTCACTGTCAGGTTTGAAAACAGCTTCCCAACCGCCTGTGTTTACACCAACACCCGTCACTCTTATATCGCCGTCAACCTTGTCGTGATGAACGCCACGAATAAGATAACGCTTGCCGTTGTCATTCTCGACACCGCCGATTTTTGTAATGCGTTTACCGTCTTTTTCTTCAACCCTTGCGGTTGCAACAAGCTTTTCAATGGTCATTGAGTTCCATGTGATATTGCCATAGCTGACTGACGCTGATTCACCTGTAAGACGACGTTTTTTAGCCTTTCCGTCATCTGATTCTGCTGTGTACCAGTTAGCCGTGTAACTTACAGTAGCACCGTTTTTGGTGCGTCCTATCATGTTCTTTTCGACTTCCAGTTCCTCATCAGACGGAATTTCTCCTGTCCATTCGGTTATGTAGAAGTCCATAGAACCGAGCGGAATTTTATTTAATTCTTTTGTCTGTGTGTGTGACATAGATTAATCCTCCATTTTCTGAATAGTTTCAAAAGAAAATACTGTCATGAACATATTTTCTTCCTTTAGATACGTGTCGCCGTCCTTTTCAATCTCGACAGAACGGAAAAGATTTTCAATTTTCCGCTCTAAATCGGGATTTTTCTTTTCTGAATAGAGTTCTATTCTAATTTCGGTACGGCGGTATAAATTATAATTGTCCGCACCCTGAATCTCCGTTCCTGCCTCAAGATATGCTATAAACGGAAGTTTCTGCGGTTTGCTGAATTGCAGGTATGCAACAGGAATGTCCAGAGTGCAGAGCTTTTTATAGATTTCGTCAAGTTCCATTTGTAGCCCTCTCAAGAAGTGCATCAACTTTTTCTTTTGCATGGGTCTCAGCGGTTTCAACGTGAACTTTCGGCGGTATTTCACCATAAACACGTCCCGTGCCGTCTCTGAGGACGTGACCCAGTTCAAGAAGATGTACAAGCTGGTATTTCTTATTGTGGACAGTAACTTGAATTTTTCCTCTTGACTGGTCGACCTGATAAGTCCAGCCCCTTTTGTATGCTCCTTTAGTCAACTTTTTATTGTTTCCCTTGTAGACTGGTGACAGACTTTTTACCTCTGAAACTGCTTCTTTGCCGATTTTCTGTATGCCATTTTCAACTTTTTCTGTAATTTCGTTCGTATATTTTCGGCAGGTTTCGGCAAGAACTTCTGAAAATTCGTCAATTGAAATGCTATCGCTCATTGTGTTGCTCCGTTCTGAAAGTCAGTTGCCTGTGCTGTTCCTGATAGTCGTCTATGTGCTTAACATCAAAAATTTTATTATTATAGACTATTC
>CAMWVV010000058.1 GCA_947177755.1 uncultured Ruminococcus sp.
GAGAAATGATAATTAAACACAATTACACTATGGGCGACGTAAATCAGGACAATAATATTGATATTGAAGATATGGTTATGTTAAATAAAAATATTATTAATAAAAATGATATTGACTATGACAGCTACATACTTGCTGACCTTACTTTAGACGGCGTTGTTGATTCTTTCGACTTAGTGAAAATGAGAGAAATGATAATTAAACACAATTACACTATGGGCGACGTAAATCAGGACAATAACATTAATATTAAAGATATAGTTATGTTAAATAAAAATATTCTTAATAAAAATGATATTGACTATGACGGCTACATACTTTATGACCTTACTTTTGACGGCGTTGTTGATTCTTTTGACTTAGTGAAAATGAGACAATTACTTATCAATTGAAAAAATATCTGACTATTATTTGCAGGATTTTTCTTCTGTTAAACAGTTCATTTCCTGACTTGAAGAATACATTGATTGGTACAACATCAAGCGTATCAGGTTGGTGCCTGACGGGTTATATCCTGTTGATTTTCGTCTTAAATCTGCATAGCTAAAGCGACCAGGTCTTCCTTAGTCGCTCTGCTATTTGAAATATTTGTCTGAATTTTTGGGGTTATTTCATTTAACCCCAGCTTTTTTTTGCATTAATTCTATATTTTATTTAGTGTATACATTCGGGAACGTGGGCAGGTCATAGCCTGTACCAAGGAAGTAATCGGTATGCGGCGGCTGATTGTAACCAACATTCTGACCTGCAACCTGTGTACGATACTGCGGATTGTGCATAAGAGTATAGATTTTGTAATCTGTGGAATAAGTTGTTGTAAACACTCGGAGAGCAGTGCCGTCACTTGTCGGGAAAACAATTTCTTCACGCCAGTCGCCGAACAAATCACATGATATAGAAGCATTGGACTTTGAAGCGTTATTTGAAGTAACACCATCTCCCGTGAAAACTCTTCCCTTGCCATACTGGTCAATCATAGTTCTGTCCATGACGGCTCTTTCAAGGGTATCAGTCCAGTATACAACGGAATTTTGTCCCCATTTTGTAATATCAGACCAGTTGCAGACCTTTTCTCCTGAAGTGTTATATACAACAGAATTATGACTGCCGACCATTTCCGCACTGTCGTTACCTGCAATAATGTTATCCGCAAGACATCTGCCTGTGTCTCCTGTAGCAGTTTCATGGAATAAAATTTTTCCTGTTTCGCCGTCACGGAAAGATATGCCATATCCTGATTTTTCTTCTTCATGACACATAAATATTTCCAGTCCCGGATTATTCGGGTCAAAATCGCCTACGTGGAGTGCGTCGCCATGACCAAACCCCGACGTATAAAGCAGTTTACCGTTATCATCGATAACAGCAGAACCCATTACAATCTCGTCTTTTCCGTCACCGTCTACATCTGCTGCCATACAGTTATGATTGCCGTCGCCATATCCTGCAACAGAAGAATCATATCCCGTATCATAAGCCCAGCGTTCAACAAGTTTCTTGTCTACAACATCATAAGCTGTAACAGCCATTCTTGTATAGTAGCCTCTGCCCATAACCACACTGGGAGTTTTGCCGTCAAGATAAGCGGTAGCAGCTACAAAACGGTCAACACGGTTTCCGTAGTTGTCGCCCCAGTCTTCAATATTTCCTCTGCCTGGCTTGTAATTGATTGTATCAAGTGCCGCACCTGTCTGACCGTCAAACAGTGTCAGATATTCATTTCCCGTCAGCATACGTCCTGCGGAAGACCTGTAATCAGCGGAAGCGTCGCCGATAACTTTACCTTTACCGTCAACAGTTCCGTCGGAAGTTTTGCAGACCAGTTCAGCTTTTCCGTCGCCGTCATAGTCATAAACCATAAACTGTGTATAATGTGCGCCTGCACGTATATTAACGCCTAAATCAATACGCCAGAGCTTTGTGCCGTCCATTTTGTAGCAGTCAAGCAGAACGTTGCCCGTATAGCCGTTCTTTGAATTGTCCTGAGAGTTGGACGGGTCCCATTTAAGAATAATTTCATATTCGCCGTCACCGTCAACATCGCCTACAGAAGCATCATTCGGTGTGTATGTGCAGGTTGAACCATCAGGCATTGTTTTTTCTGACGGAACGTCAAGTGGTATATCAAAATACGCACCGCTTTGTCCGCTGTTTTTGTTTCCGAGAACGGCAGAAGCCTTTGCGGTATCTGTCTTAACGCCGTTTTCATAGGTTTCAATTGTGTACTCATCATTGACAGTTCCCGTGCTGTCAAGATAATTTGAAGCGGAATCCTTATCAAATTCTTTCAGCAAAGTGCCGTTTTTGTAGAGTTTGAAAGTTGTATCTGCACTGTCGGTTGCAAGGATTCTCCAGCTTGTAAGAATACCCTTTCCTGTATTGGCAGTAATCAGACCTCTTGAAAGTGCCTCTATCTGTTTTGCACCCTCGGGAATTATTTCCGCTTTTTCAGGCTGTTGAATATCAGCATCTGTTTTTTCCAATGCCATGTAATCCAGATTCGGACCACCGTCAGCAGTAATTGAAGTCAGCGTTATAGTCTGAGTTCCGGCAGAAAGCGGCACAACTATTTTCGAATCAACCCATGTTGTCCAGCCGTCTGTAACAGGAAATGCTACTTTCCAGCTGTCTGCATTTCCGCTTATATTCAGTTTCATAGAACGGTCGGATTTACCGCCGTTGGCATTGCGGAAAGTAAGCTTGTAATTTCCGCTTTCCTCAACGTCCACAGTCCATGTCATACTGCTTCCTACTTTGTTATCAAGATTAACGTATGCCGGATTTTTAAATCCGCTGTTTACTGTTTCGGTAACGCCCTCATTAATCTGTGCGTCTATTGCAGGATATTCATGACTTTCATAAGAATCCGCAGGTTTAAGAAGTTCCTGTCTCATAATACATAAATCAAATACATCAATTCTGTCGTCCTTGTAAAAATCGCCTTTTGTCCAGTCGGTCAGATTACCTGAACCAAGAAGAAATTTCTGCATCATAACAGCGTCATCAACACTAAACTGACCGTCAGCATTGACATCACCCATTATGCTTCCTGTATCTGCCGCATTTGCTTCTGTCTGATAAAAATTTCCGTTATTTTTATCGTAAGACGGCACAGAAACCGTCATGCCTGTAAGCAGAGACAATGCAGCAAGAGTTGAAATAAGTTTTTTCATATGACCTCCTTAAAAAATAATTTGTGAATAAACCGTGATTTTGTATAATTTAATTGTATCACAAAAATCGGTAAAAGTCAATGATTTATTGTGCTGATTTTATGATAAAAAATATAGATACTGTATAGAAAAAACCACACTTTTACTGAATACGGTTTTTCTGAAATATGTTGAAATATACAAATCATGAAAATATCGGTTGTATAAAATGCTGTTTTTGTCTTTTGTGACAAAAATATGTTGATTTTTTGTGAATTATATGGTAAAATGTTATCACATAATAATAAAAAGGTGGCTGTTACAGTGACAATCAATATAAAAAAAGAAATTGCATTGATGATTTCATTATTGTCTTTTCTTGTAATCATAAGCCCTCAGAATTTAATGGCTTATGATTATATAAGTTACGGGATAGACGTTTCAAAGTATCAGGGAAATATAAACTGGTCTTACGTTGCTTCGGATAATGTGCAGTTTGCCATTATACGAGCAGGAACTACTGCTATAAACGGTGAAAAATACAGTCAGGACGCATATTTTGAATCAAACTATTCGGGTGCAAAAAGATATGGTCTTAATGTCGGAGCATATTATTATTGCGGTGCTTATTCCGAACAGGGATTCATAAACAGCACCAATGCTTTGCTTGAAAGTATTTCAGGAAAACAGTTTGAATATCCTGTTTTCATTGACATTGAAGAGGCAAACAAACAGATTGAACTGGGCAAGGAAACTCTTACATCATACATACTTACAGCACTTTCAATGATAAAAGATGCAGGATATACCTGTGGAGTTTATGCAAACAAGAACTGGTTTACAAATTACATTGATATTGAGCGTATAAAAAACGCAGGCTATGAAATATGGTGGGCACAGTATCCTTCAGGAACTCATGCGGTTGAGCCTACGGAATACGACAAAAGCGATACCTGCAATATATGGCAGTATTCTTCAAAGGGCAGTATAAACGGAATAAGCGGAGACGTTGACGTTGATGTATCATACAAGGAATATGCCCCCGCTCCTGTTCCGATTGACCCCGTTGAACCTGAAAAGCCTGAAAAATATTATCCTGCCTGTTCACCTGAATTGGATTCTATAATAGACGCATTGAAATCAATAGGTGTAAATTCTGATTTCAGTTACAGGGAAAGAATTGCAGCTGCAAACAATATACAGGATTATAAGGGGACATCAGAACAGAATATCCTGATGTTGTCTCTGCTGAAAGACGGTAAACTTATAAATCCCGAATATACCAAACAAGTTACAGAAACGACAACTTCACAGACTACCACTACTGCCACAACAATACAGACTACTACTACAACTACTGCCACAACGGCAGATAATTCCGATTCTATAAAAATTGTACCTGATGAGATTACAATTAAAACAGGTGAATCCGTTTCATTGGCAGTAATCAACTGCGACAATCCTGAAAATATAAAATGGATTTCAAATAACAGTCTTATTGCCAAGGTAGATAATGGCGTGGTTACTGCAATTTCCAAAGGCAGTGCAAAAATATATGCGGCTTATAATAATTCTTATGTTGAAGTAATCGTAAATGTTGAGGCGGTTAAAGGCATAGAGGGAGATATTGATATAGACGGCAGAGTTACAATGCATGATATTTATCTTCTTAACTCCTATATTCTTGGTTCAGCTGAAGACTTTACAGGAGAAAATTTCAAGGCGGCGGATATTAACAATGACGGTAATGTTGATTCTTTTGATATGGTTATGTTAAGAAAAATTGCTGTTGATATTAAAAATAAGAAAGAGGTGCAATCATGAAAAAATTAATTTCATTTCTTGCAGGAATAACCATGATGATTTCGGCGATAACAAGCATTTCATCGCTTAACGTAAGTGCGGCTTATTGTTTTCCTCCTTGTACCAACTACAGCGGTACTTCCATTGTTGACGGCTTGAAGTCAATCGGTGTTGATTCAAGTAAGGCATATCGCACCAAAATTGCCGAGGCTAACGGAATTTACGATTATTCAGGTTCGGCATCGCAGAATGACTATCTTCTCAGTCTTCTTAAAACAGGAAATCTTGTTGACCCCGACGGAACTCTTCCACCTGCTGCATCGTGGGACTGCTTTCAGGCTTGTACATATAACGGTACTTCCATTGTTGACGGTCTGAAGTCAATCGGTGTTGATTCAAGTTTTGATTACCGCCGAAGAATAGCCGAAGCTAACGGAATATGGGATTATTCGGGAACACAGTCACAAAATGATACTTTATTATATCTTCTTAAAAATGGTCAGCTTAAAAATCCTGATATGGTAGTTGTGACGACTGAACCCACGACAACAGCAACTACTACAAAGGCTACTACTACAACCACACCCACAACTACACCTACAACCACTCAGACAACAACCGCTACTACTACAGTTCCGATAGTTACCACTACAACCGCTATCCTTAACGGCGTGGATAACAGGATTATTGTTGGTGAAGATAATTACAGTTTTCTGAATAAAATACAGTACTTTAATGTCAAATATAAAATATCAGACCAGATGAAGAATAATATCGGCTCTCTGGCTGATAACATGGACTGGGAGGCTATCTCTACAAGGCTTGACGGCACTAAAAAATGGGAAGGCAGTTGTTACGGAATGGCGGCTGTTCAGGTTCTTGTGAAATCAGGTATGCTTGATGTCGGAACAATCAGCCAATCAGCCTCGAATCTTTACGGGCTGGAAGCTCCAAAAAATAATCAGTCCGTTGAAGACTACATAAATTATTATCATGTAATGCAGTATACATCTGTTTTCAGAAATAAAATGGGATATTTCACACGTATGTCCAATAAAGAGAGAGTGAACGAAGTTATAAAGCTTACCGAAGAAGTTAAAAACGGTGCTGCACCTGTGCTTATATGTTTTGACTACACAAAATCTCCGTCATCGAAGAAGAAAATGGACGGCGGTCATGCTGTTGTCGGTTACGGGGTCGAGGAGGGCGAATGGACTTACAAAGATACTACCTATAACTGCCGTATCCTTATTTCAGATTCAAATGTCGAGGGATTCGCTGACGATAACTGTCTTTATATAAATACTGATACATATTACTGGGAAATTCCTTATTATACAGAAAAATATTACTCATGCAAAAACATGAACCAGAATAACAACAATTCACCGTATGCACAGCTCAGAATGGTTACAAATGATTTGGGACTGATTGATACTTATGGATATGTTACAGGAAACAGGAATACTTCACAGACTGACGAAAAAATTTCCACTATAAGTATAAATTCGTCATCATCGGATTTCAGCGTTATTTATCATGATGATAATGATGATTCATACGGCGATATAAACGGTACTCCTGACTGTGACCTTATCTTTTACGGAAATCTTCTTGATTCGTCTTCTTCCGAAAATACCGTGAGTGCTATTCTGCCGTCAAGTGACCATGCCTATGAATATTTTGAAAGGGATTTAAGAGAATTTGACACTGTTATAGAATATCCTGATTCCAGATTGTCCGCTAAGGCTTCAAACGGAAGTTATGCTGTATATTATCCTGATAAATCCGTGGAACTGAACGGCGAAAATACGGATTATACATTGTCAATGGCACTTAATGAGGGCTATCACTCTACAAAGTGGTATAAGCTGGAAGTAAGCGGTTTCAATTCGGGCGAGGCAAAACTTACAGCTGAAAAAAATGGGTACGTTCTTTCAGGTGATGCATTGTCCGAAGGTGTAATGATAAAAGTTTCTGACCGTAACGGCAGTGAAGAATGTAATATAATTACCTCCGAAGAAAGTATTTTAATATATGATGCGGGCGGAAATAATATCGGTATAAAGATTGACAAGGATAATAACGGAAGTTATGAAACGGATTTTGTACCTGATTATATCGGAGATGTCAATTTTGACAGCAAAGTGAATATTGCCGATATGGTTATTATGGAAAAATATCTTTTGGGAAAACAGGAAATGACCGCAAAACAGTTTATTGCTTCTGATATGAACGGAGACGGACAATCGGATTCTTTTGATATGGTGAAATTCAGAAATAAATTGCTGAATAAATGATTTTGTGAAAGGAATGATAAAATGAAAAAAAACGGAAAGGACTTTGCAAAGAAAATCATTGCTGTTTTGTGTGCCGGTATAGCTGTGACAGGTTTTACGGTTACAGATATGCCGATAAGGTATTCCGAAACATCTGTTATTGCCTATGCGGATAATTATCCGTCTGTATCTTCTTCTTATAAATCAATAGTTGACGCATTAAATTCAATCGGCGTTGATTCATCATTCAGCAACAGAAAACAGATAGCACAGGCTAATAATATATCAGGTTACAGCGGAACTGCAAGTCAGAATACAACCATGTTGAATAAGCTGAAAAACGGTACACTTGTAAAACCTGGGACAAGCAGTTCAGGAAATTCAGGAAATGCTACAACCAGTTCCTTTGCTGGAACTTATGAAGTAGTGAACTGTTCAAAGCTGAATGTAAGAAGCTCCGCATCAATGGGAAATAATATAATCCGTGCGATTGATGTCGGAACAAAAGTATATGTTACTTCAATAACAGGTACATGGGCAAGGGTGGAAAGCCTTAACGGCTATATAAGTACAAAATATCTCCGTAAGGTATCTGATTCGAATATATCGGCAAATACTGTGACAAATATTATAAACAACATAAACAGCGTTATAAATAAAGTAGTAAATCCATCTTATTGTACGCCTCTTGTCTCACAGAAAACATATTATATATCACCTCAGTGTGCTGTCAATAACGTTCTGGACGTTGAGGGTGCAGGTGTGAATAATTCAACAAATATAATAAGTTATTCACGTGGCAGCGGCAACAATCAGAAATTTACAGCTATAGTGGACAGCAACGGATATTATACATTCTATGATATAAACAGCGGAAGAGTAATAGATGTCAGCGGTGGTATAGCGGCAGATGCAAGAAATGTCCAGATTTATGATGCCAACGGTTCGGCTGCTCAGAAATGGAGGCTGATAGATGCAGGAGGCGGTTATTATCAGTTGCAGTCAAAGATAAATTCATCATTTTATCTTGATGTAAACGGAGCGAGCAGTGCCAACGGTGCTAATGTTCAGCTTTACAGAGGTAACGGCTCATCTGCCCAGAAATTCAAGTTTATTGAAGTAAATCCTTCAAAAAGTTCAAGAAGTCTGTCAGCTGCTATAAGTTACGCCGATAAATATGCACAGAAAAGGAATCCTTCATATGCTTCATACAGCGGTGCAAACTGTGCTAATTTCTGTAGTCAGTGTCTTGTTGCAGGGGGAGTGCCTACTTCGGATACATGGAAAAACAAATCTTCTGCATTTGTCGGAACTATTGCATTAAAGAATTATTTTACAACTACATATGGCGTGCCGTTTATATTATATCCCAGTATGAATGATATTCAGGCAGGTGATATTATCTATATGTATGGTACAGGTGCGTCAGGTCGTCATGTAATGTTTGTAGTGGAGAAGCAGAGTAACTGCTTCTATGCAAACGGAAATACAACTGACAGATTAAGACAGAAATATTCATCTACAAATAGCCTGCAAGGCTATGGCGTACTTAAAACAAGTGTGCTGTTCTGATTGAAAGGAGGTAGAAAAATGAAAAGAAAAGCTAAAAATATTCTGATAACTGCTGGTGTGGTTTCTGTATTCGGACTAAATCTTTCAATGGCTGTTATGGATACTTCGGCAGACCAGAACATTGAAATAAAATCTGTTCCGTCAAATGCTGTTTCGGCAAAAGTTACATTCAGAAATACGGATAATGTTTTTGTTGATACTAATGCATTTGTAACTGTAAGTAACGGAAAGGCAACAATAAAGAATATTACGGAGCATGGATATTATTCATTGTTGTTCAGTGACGGATATGCCGAAGTGGGTACGGCAGAATTTTATTTTGCCGAAAGTGGTAAAATATATTCCTATGAGCGTGAATATTCAAGCGGTAACGAACAGTGGAACTATAACTTTACTGCTGTTGACAAGCCTGAATATAAAAAACTTGATAATCCTCACATAATCGATATAAGCGGAAAATATTCAGCCAAAATAAACGGTCTTTCTTCTGATACAAAAAAGGCAATTGTAAATGTATCAACGGATAACGGTTATATTGGTGATAAAGATTATAATATAAGTATTTCGTCAGATGAAAGCACTGTTATAGATAATATAGGAGTTGCAGGAGATTACAGTGTGCATTTTTACGATAATGACAATAATGATACAGGTTACGCAGAATTCAGAATGGACAGCAACGGTAAACTTTATGAAAGTGACTATGTATATAATGCAGCAACAAATAAATGGACATATGTATATAATCCCGTTACTTATGTTAATATGTTTCTTTATGACGACGATATAGGAGATACTGAAGAACAGCAGTTACACGATATATCTGTGAGCGGAACAGGGAAAACTTATTCAGTTGAGGTGACAAGGCTTGACGGGAATTTCAATGTAGTTGAGTGTTCGCCCGAAATAAGTATAAAATCTGATTCAGTGCAGATTAACGGTCTTTACAGTGATTATTATAACTTCAATTTTCTTGATGATTCAGGTGTTTGTATCGGATATTCAAATTTTTATCTTGGCGAAGACGGAACGCTTTACAGCTATGAAACTGTAAACGGTTCTGAAAAAACACGTCTCAATGAAATATCATCTGTTCCGTTCAATACTGTAACAAAGGAAAAAATATACAGTTACGGAAATCTGTCCGTTTGTGTAAGCGGTGTGCCGTCGGAAACGGAAGCGGTTGAAGCACTTTATTTTATCGGTGACAAAGAAGACGAAGCAATATTCTTTGAGCCTGAAGTATCGTCATTCTGTTACGACCCCCTTTATATCAGCGGTCTTGGTGCAGAGGGAAAATACAGACTTAATTTTATTGCAAACGGCGATTATATCGGATATACTGAATTTTATCTTTCTTCTGACAATAAAGTTTACGAATATGTATATGACTATAATGCCTCATCTCAGAAGTGGGAAGAAAATTTATCGGAAACAGATATGCTTTATTATATTGACAATATGAATATTCAGGACGGAGACGATTATAATTATGGCAATCTGAAACTTACTGTAACAAATGTTCCTGCCGATATAAGCAGTTCGGATATTATATTCTATGGCATGGACAGCAGTTTTTCAGCAGGGGATTCAATATTCCCGTCGGTTGAAATAAAAAACGGAAAGGCTGTTATAGATAATCTTGGCGAAGCAGGTTTTTACGAACTGCGTTTCATGAAAAAAGATAAGCAGGATATTTCAGGGTATGTGTTCTTCTGTATAGATGAAAATTCTGTAATTTACAATATAGAATATTATGTAAACCCTGATACTTATGAAATGGAAACCATTGTAACAAAAGGGTCTGAAATAGTTCTTGATTCCTACAACAGCAATACCGTTGATTATGTTTCAGGCAGCAAGACTGTATCAATATATGATGTGCCTGTTTTTGCCAACAAGGTTATTATATCATGTACAGGAAAAGACGGAGAATATGCTTCATATGAGGAAAATATTTCTGTCAGTGCCGAAAATGTTGTTAAACTTGAAAAACTTGGAATGGAAGGCAATTATACAGTTACTTTCATGACCAATAAAGATACCGTAGGAACGGCTTCATTTTATCTGAAATCTGACGGCACTGTATGTGAGGCTGTATATTCCGATGACGGTGCTGTTAAATTCAACAGTATAAATAAGGTGAAATTTATTCAGACAGATAATTCTGTTGCTTATGATGCAGGTGATATTGATTTTAACGGTTCGGTAAATATTGCCGATGCGGTAATTCTTCAGAAATACATTATGAATATTTCTGAAATTACACTTCCGCAGCACAGAAACGCCGATATAAATAATGACGGAGTAACTGATGTATTCGATATGGTTCTCATGAAGAAACTTATTGTTGACAGACTCAGGTAAAAATATTTTTATGCACAATAAGATATTTTTATATTCCTTGCAGGGACATATCATCAGGGGGGATAATCCGCTCCCTGATAAAAATTACAGAAAGGAAAACAGCATGATTAAAAATATTATTAAAAAATCTGTATCTTTTATTATGGGTATAATTATAATGACCGTATACATACCGATTTTAAATACTATAGAAACATTTGCAGTTTCAAATGAGGAAATAATATATGATTTTCTTGTCAATAATATAGGTATGAATTCGGCACAGGCTTGTGCAGGACTGGCAAATATCTATAAAGAGTCATCATTTAATAACAAGCTTTCCATAATTGATACAAACGGCAAACGGTCTTACGGCATATGCCAGTGGAACGGCGACCGTTATGAAAAACTGAAAAGCTGGTGCGGAAACAACGGATATAATTATCAGTCGATTGAAGGACAGCTTAATTATCTGAAATATGAATTTCATAACGATGAAAATAAAGCATACAAACTTATTATTCAATATCCTGATACACAGCAAGGCTGCTATGATGCAAGTTATTGCTGGGCTGAAAAATTTGAAAGATGTACCCACTATTACAATGGAACTAATCAGTATACAAGCAGAGCGAATTTTGCAGTAAATAAATACTGGTCTGTATATGGAAAAAAGCCTCCTGTTCCTGTTACACCTGATAATAACGGGGAATATTATCCTGCGTGCAGTACGGGATATTATTCGATTGTGGAAGCACTGAAATCAATAAATGTTGATTCTTCAATGTCATTCAGAAAATCTATTGCAGCTGCAAACGGCATAAGCAATTATTCAGGAACAGCCGCACAAAATACAAATATGCTCAATCTTCTGAAAGCAGGTCAGCTGAGGAAGGCAGGTTCTTCACCTGTTGTTAATCCTACACCTACTCCAGACCCTACACCTACACCGTCTTACAATACATATTATCCTGCCTGTGATTCAAATTATACTTCAATAGTCGATGCACTCAAATCAATAGGCGTTGATTCAGGCAAGGATAACCGCTCAAGAATTGCGGCGGCAAACGGTATAAGCAATTATTCAGGAACAGCTGAACAAAATTCCACTATGCTCAGTAAGCTTAAATCAGGAAGTCTTATTAATCCTGATTCTGCACCGATTGTTACAACCACACCGTCTACAACACCGCTTGCACCTGTAAATAAAATTGAATATTATCCAGCTTGTGATTCAAGCTATACTTCAATAGTTGATGCACTTAAATCAATCGGTGTTGATTCAAGTAAGGATAACCGTTCAAAAATTGCGGCGGTAAACGGTATAAGCAATTATTCGGGAACAGCTGAACAGAATATACAGCTTTTATCACTTCTGAAAAATGGTAAGCTGGCAACGGGCAATGTTATTGTCGTAACTACAACCGTCCCTGAAACTACAACTACTATCAAAATAACTGCTGCAACCACCAAAACTACTACGACTACTGCAACAACTGCAACCACAACAACAACTACTGTTTCGGCACACCCTGTTGTCATTCCTGAAGAACTTACATTAGAAGTCGGTCAGTCAGTAGAACTTATAGTAGAGAATGTTGCCGATACAACTGATATAGTATGGATTTCTACAGATAAGGATATAGCAGAAGTTGATGATAAAATTGTAAAAGCAATATCTCCGGGAAAAGTTAAGATATACGCTGTTGTAAACAAAACATATTGTGAAGTGAAGATTACAGTTGAAGATGTATTTGATATAAGTGCATCGGATATTTTATATGGTGACCTCAATTATGACGAAATAATAACTGTTGATGACCTTATAATTCTCCGTGAGTATATTTTAGGATATACCGAATATAGTGATGATTTGTTCATATTAGGTGATATGAATCAAGATGACGTTGTTGATATCTATGATATGGTTCTTTTAAGACAACGTATTGAAACGTTCTGATATGTTCATAAAATAACCAAAGCTCCTCCGATTTTTCGAAGGAGCTTTAGTTTTACTTATTTGTTTTCTTTACGGCGGATTATGCCAGAGGATTTAACAGCAACAAAACCAAATCCTGTTATTATTAACGCTCCGAGAGCAACCATGATATTTGTAAGAGAGTTGTTGCCTGTCTGAGGAAGGTTAACTTCCTGACCGTTTGAATCTTCACCTATACCTGTTTCAGAATCAATTTCATAAACATCAAGAACATTATTAGAATCGTCTTTCAGAATAATTTCATATTGATTATTTGATTCTTCAACAATTTCTGCCGAAACAACATTGTGGTTATCATTTTCGTGTTTTTCATTGTAGTCGTTTACTGACCAGTTGCAAAGTTCTTCATCAGAAGCTATGTGAGTAACTGTTGTTGTAGGAGTTGTTGTGGTTTCTGTAGTGGTTATAGATGTTGTTGTAGTAGAGGTTGTAGTGTGTTCTGTAGTAGAGGTTGTAGTGTGTTCTGTAGTAGATGTGGTGGTAGTTGTGGTAGATGTGGTAGACGTTGTGATAGGTTCTGTAGTAGATGTGGTTGATGTTGTTGTAGATGTAGTAGAAGTTGTAGACGTTGTAGTAGGTTCTGTAGTCGATGTGGTCGATGTTGTTGTGGTAGAGGTTGTAGTGGGTTCTGTAGTCAATGTGGTCGATGTTGTGGTAGATGTGGTAGAGGTTGTAGTGGGTTCTGTAGTCAATGTGGTTGATGTTGTTGTAGTAGAAGTTGTAGACGTTGTTGTAGTGGGTTCTGTAGTAGATGTGGTTGATGTTGTAGTAGAGG
>CAMWVV010000059.1 GCA_947177755.1 uncultured Ruminococcus sp.
ATAAAATTGTTATCGATGTAAATATTAAACAATAAAATGTTATACTTTAGTAACGAATTGCACAATCTTAAGAAAACCTATTGAAATAACTTTATTATAATGATATAATGAAGTATGAAAGTATATTATGGAGGTTTTCTATGGATTGTCCTGTTTGCAGAACCAGTAATACTTCCGGATTAAAGTACTGCGTCAGATGCGGCAGGAATCTTGAAAATTCACAGGAAGTAAATTATAAAGAAACAGGTATGAGTGGTTATCATACGGAAGAAGAATATTTGCAGAAAAAAAATAAATCTGAAATATCGGGAAGTACATCATATATATCATCAGAATTTTTTACACCAGACGGACTTGGCGAAACTGATTTCGGAGAACATGACAACGCACTGATTTCTAAGCCTTATACAGATAAACTTTCAGCTGAAAAACAGTCTGTAAGTATTGATGATATAAAGTCTGAATACATAAACAACGAAAATGAAATTGATTTGGGCGGGCGTGACGAGCCTCTTATTTCCAGACCTTATACAGACAGTTTTTCAGTTAAAACACAGTCTGTATGTGCAACGGATATGCAGTCAAATTATATAAACAACTCCGAAAACGAAATTGATTTGGGCGGACGTGACGAACCTCTTGTTTTCAAGCCTTATACGGACAGTTTTTCAGTTAAAACGCAGTCTGCACGTGCAACGGATATGCAGTCAAATTATATAAATAACTCCGCCAACGAAATTGATTTAAGTCTGCACAATGAATCACCTGTTTCCGAGCCTGTTCCGCTCCGACAAAACACCGTCAACTCTTCTCCTCTTCCAAGTCAGCCGTATATGAGTACAAATCCATATTTTAATCAGATATACGGAATACCTACAGTAAATGAAGCTCTTCCGCAGATTATAGGTTATGACCCTAACGGTATGCCTATTTATTCACAGCCTGCCGTTACATATGCCCCTCCGCAAGTTATAGGCTATGACCCTAACGGTATGCCTATTTATGCACAGTCTCCTGTAACATATGCCCCTCCGCAGATTGTGGGTTATGACCCGAGCGGTATGCCTATTTATGCACAACAGCCCGTTTTATACCAACAGCCGTCAATACCACAGTTCCAGCCCGTTTCCGAACAGTTACAGGAAAATTCAGACAATAAAAGCAATGACATAAATGAAAAATTCCTTGATTTTATCGACGACGGTAAAAACAAGAAAAAGCCTGAAAATTCCGAAAGGGATTTTTTCGGAAAATCTTCCGATATGGGAGATGTTTCGACAGCAGGTCTTGATACGGGCAGTCTGAAAAAGCGTGACGACAAAAAGAAAAATTATATGAATGAAACTCCGATTGTAAACGGAGACGGTCTTGTTCCGAATAATGCAAGCAAGTTCAATAAAATGTATATGAGGCAGACCGAAAAGGTCAGTGCCGAAAATCTTGAGGAAAAAAAGACTTACGGTGCAAATCACATTATGCGTGCCACAAAAGAGGTGGACTCCAGAAGACTTAACGCCAGAAAAACATATAAAAGCTATATGACCATGTCGGGAGCAGGCGAAGCAGACCCGAATGAACTTAAGGCTTATGTGCCTAAACAAAAAAAGGCAGTTATGGCGGAGGCAGACCACGCCGTTGAGGCAATGCCAAAGAAAAAGCAAAAATATGTTGACGAACTTGATAAAATTGAACTTCCCGAATATATGCAGGCTAAAAAAACAGTAAAAAAAGATACCCCCGAAATTCCCGAACTTCCTGAATTATGACCGATTTTAAAACGGTCTTTTCATACGTTTATTTTGTCGGAATTTGTAGAAAAACGTTTTATATTTTATACCTGTGGCATAGATAATTGAAAACAGAATAAAAATTATATATTTATGAATATGATATAAAGCTGAATATATAAATAAGAAGGGGCGCAATATGATGAGAAAATTCTGTGTTCTTGGTGAGTATGATAAAAATATTTCACTTGACGAACTGCTTGATAATTTAAAGCCCACAAAACATATGGAAAAAGAACGCCTTGAACGTTATGACGACGCTTTAAGCTGTCTCGACGATTATGACAGAATAGAAAAAGTGTTCATTGTAGATACAGGTCACAGGGACGGCGAAGAACTTCATTGTATAACGCACAGCGGTATTATTTTTATTCTTAACCGTAAAAAACATGAAGCTGTTTCCTACAGCGGACTTGTGACAATTCTGATTGCAAGAGTAGGTCAGCTTGAAAGATACGGATATAAATTTTCGGAATATACACGTATACGGGCAATCCAGCATCAGAATGAAGGACTTAATTTTTAAGTTACATAATTTCACAAAAGCGGACAGATTTATAACTGTCCGCTTTTTTATAAAATTCTTGTCAGAGTCGGAGTTTCTCCGCCTTTCAGCATTTCAAGCATATGCTGAAACTCCATAAGTCTTGAATGTGCTTCATCACTGTTGTTTGATATAAGATATGGAATGCCTGAACTTATGCAGTCAATTTCTGTAAGTTCGTTGTTTTTAAGCATGACGGTTGCTTTTTTTCTGAAACTGTTCCAGTCGTCGTCAAGTTTTTTTGACGAAGATATAGCCCTGTCAGTATCGCCCGAATCAAGAAGCCCATATATTTCGGATATTTCGTCAAGCATATAACTGCATTTGCTGTTTATCCATATGCCGAAAAATATACTCAGTCCGACAAGCAGACATAATATTCCTGTGCTTATTTTTATTCTCATCATTGTATCTGCCCTCCGTTTTCTACTATATACGGGGCATTTCCTGCCTTGTCCACAATAAAGAAATGTCCCTGTGTATCAACAGTTATTATGAAAACATCACTGAGTTTTATACTGATTTCTTTCAGTATTTTTTCTACCGTACCATCGGCAATGCCCATTGACTTTAATGACTGGGGAAGAATTTTTCCGTCTGAAACTATAATCTGCGGAGGGTCGTAATTTTTCGTTTTCAGTCCTAAATCCTGCCTGTCGGGAGTATCTTTAATCTGTTTTTTCATTACGGAAATATTTCCTGTTGTTTCCACGATTGCAAACTGAACATCTTCAATGTCAAAAACTTCCTTTTCACGCAGTGACATCATCAGGTCGTCAACCGAGAAACGCAGTTCACGGAGAGTTTCGGGGTCTGTCTTGCCGTTGCGGATTATTATTTTAGGACTGCCTGAAATTACTTTGCGGAATTTAGGAAAAATAAGGTTAAGCCATGAAACTATAACTTCAAAGCATACAAGTGCAAGTATCGGCGTAACACCGAGAGAAAGCGGTATATCGGTATCTTCAAGGGGGAGCGTGGCAATATTCGATATAAGAATTGTTATGACAAGCTCTGAGGGCTGTAGTTCGCCGAGCTGACGCTTTCCCATAAGCCTTACAGAAAAAATAACAAGAATATAGAGAATTAGCGACCTTATAAGAACAATACTCATTAAAAAAATCTCCTTTTTTATTATCTGTCCCGTTTATTGTTTCCAATAATTTTTACAGTATACAAAAAAACCCCGCACCAAAAAATGCGAGGTTTTTCTGAAAAAAAGAGAGATATTTTCAGTGAGTATCTGAAAAAGTGTCTTGAAACAGACATCTTTTCAGGTACTCACTTGTACCTGATATGATTATTCAGAATTTTTATTATATTCATTATAAGCTTTTACAATTATTTCTGCACAGAGTTCGTCGCCGAGTTCCGCACTGTTCAGACATAAAGAATACTGGTCTTTATCCTGCCATAGTCTTCCCGTGTTTACATTATAAAAAGTTTCACGGCGTTTATCGGCTTTTTTCATAATGTTTTCAGCCTTGTTTTCGGGTATGCTGTATTCTTTCACTGCTCTTTTGATACGTTCTTCAACAGGTGCGTATATATAAACACTGAAACAGCCCTTGTCTTCAAGAACATAACTTCCGCATCTGCCGACAAGCACAAAACTGTTTTCAGATTCAGAAATTTCGTTTATAATACGGCTTTCCATCAGAAAAACTTTATCAGACAACGGGAGATTATCTTCCATTGAACGTGCAGGATTAGCCGACATAAGAAGTGAATACAGAAAACTTGTCGGGACATTTTCCTCAGCTGTTTCGAGATGTTCGGGAGCAATTCCGCATCTTTCTGCCGTCATGTCAAGAATCTGCCTGTTATAGCAGTTTATTCCGAGTTTATCAGCAGTAAGTTTTCCAATAATACTGCCGCCGCTTCCGTACTGGCGTTCTATTGTTATTATTTTCTTCTTCATTGGAAAATTACCTCCCTGCGTGATTTTGTTTACAGTTATATTATACCATATTATGCATAAAATTCAAGAACAAAAACAAAAAAAACTGTGATATTTATTATTTTCTATGTTTTAGACAATCTAATGATAACAAGGTTGTGCAATATGACAACAAATCTTCATTTAAAATTTATACTATCCGTTTTCACGCTTTATTTCCAGAATTACTTTCTCAACCGTCTGTTCGTTTACCTTTGAGGCTGTAAGGCGGAAAATACCCGTTTCAGCCGTTTCATTGTTTTCGGGGATATGTTCCATAACTTCCGTAACCCATCCGCCGACAGAATTATATTCGGTCTGTACAAGTCCGTCATCAAGTTCAAGCTGTTCAAGCATATCGTTTATACTCATATCACCTGCAATTTCAAATTTATCATCAGAAATCTTTACTATCCTTGCAACAATTTCATCGTCCTCGTCGTAAATTTCGCCTACAAGTTCTTCAATTATGTCCTCAAGTGTCACAATGCCCTTTGTACCGCCGTAACGGTCAATTACAACGGCAAGATGTACCTTTGAACGCTGCATATCACGCATTGCCTCGCTTATAAGCTTGCTGTCGGCTATGTGCGGAACTTCCTGTATAATAGACGTTATGTCACGTTTTCCCTCTGTAAGCATTTTGAAAAACGCCTTGTTTGTTATAATTCCTACTATGTCATCAAGACTTTTTTCGTAAACGGGAAGCCGTGAATACATTTCGGTTGTGAAAATCTCTTTTATTTCGTCTATTTCCGCACCGAGTTCAACGCCAACAACCTTTACTCTCGGAATAAGTATCTCGTCAACTGATATTTCGTCAAATTCCAACGCACTTTTTACAAGTTCGCTTTCCTGTTCCTCAATAACACCCTGTTCTTCTATTTCGTCAATCATATATTTCAGTTCGTCTTCCGTAACACTCGGTGCTTCCTCACCCGACGAAAGCAGTGACGAAATTTTATTGAGAATCCACACGGCAGGTTTCAGAACAGTAACCAGCACGGAAAGCGGTGATGCAAAAAGAAGTGCGAGTTTTTCGGCGTTTTTCTTTGCATACGACTTCGGTAGAACTTCGCAGAAAACAAGTACAAGAACTGTAATGACAGCTGTTGAAATCGCCGCACCGTTCTTTCCGAAAATACTTACAAAAAGAAGTGTACTCACCGACGAAGTGGCGATATTTACTATATTGTTTCCTATCAGTACGGCAGTAAGAACTTCGTCGAACTTATTGGCGAGAACAATAGCCTTTGCAGCTTTTTTGTTTCCCTGTGCCTCATAATTTTTCAGTCTGAGTTTGTTGACGCTTGAATATGCGGTTTCCGTACCTGAAAAGAGTGCTGAAAAAATCATCATAATAATGACAAGTGCAATTTTCCATAAATCTGAATTATCCATAGTAAACCTTTCTGAGTTTAATTTATTATAAACTATATTCTACCATATTATATTTAATAATGCAAGTGTACCCGAAAACAAAAAAGCCCTCCCGAAAGAGAGCTTTTTGTATATAAAATATAAATATTACTTGTTGAGTCTTGCTTCAATCTTGTCAAGTTCTTCATAGAGAGCTGCCGGAACTTTACCGCCCTTTGCAGCAATATCATCATTGTAATATCTACGCATTTCAGCGATTTCCTTAGTCCAGAGTTCCTTGTCAACAGCAAGGAGCTTATCCATAACTTCAGGTGTAACTTCGTCCTCGATACCCTCAACATTAATATCTTCTTTCTTAGGAAGATAACCTATAGCTGTTTCCTCAGCGTCAACAGTTCCTTCACATCTCTTGATAATCCAGTCGAGAACACGCATATTGTCGCCGAAACCTGGCCAGATGAAGTTACCGTTTTCGTCCTGCTTGAACCAGTTAACATTGAAAATCTTAGGAGCTTTGTCGCCGAGCTTTTCGCCCATTTCGAGCCAGTGAGCCCAGTAATCGCCAACGTTGTAACCAATGAACGGCTTCATAGCCATCGGGTCGTGACGGAGAACGCCTACAGCACCAGTTGCAGCAGCAGTTGTTTCAGAAGAAACGGCTGAACCAATGTAAGTACCATGTGTCCAGTCAAATGACTGATAAACGAGAGGAGTTGTTGATGCTCTTCTTCCACCGAAGATGATAGCAGAAATCGGAACACCGGCAGGATTATTAAATTCAGATGAGAGGCATGGGCAGTTTTCAGCAGGAGCTGTAAAACGTGAGTTCGGATGAGCAAGAGTGTTTCCTGCTTCTGTATACTCAACGCCGTTAACCTTTGCACCCTTCCATTCTGTTGCATCAACAGGAGGATTCTTGTCAAGCTTTTCCCACCATACAGTACCCTCAGCGTTGTTAAGAGCAACGTTTGTGAAGATAGTGTTTTTCATTGTGCAGTGGAGAGCATTCGGGTTTGACTTTTCGTTAGTTCCAGGAGCAACACCGAAGAAACCGTTTTCAGGGTTGATAGCATAAAGTCTGCCGTCCTCACCAGGTTTCATCCAGGCGATGTCATCACCTACAGTGAATACTTCATAGCCGTTCTTCTTATATCCCTCAGGCGGAATAAGCATAGCAAGGTTTGTCTTACCGCAGGCAGACGGGAAAGCGGCTGTGATGTACTTGATTTCGCCGTCAGGCTTCTTAACGCCGAGAATAAGCATATGTTCAGCCATCCAACCCTCGTTTTTACCCTGGAATGAAGCGATACGGAGAGCGAAACACTTCTTGCCGAGAAGAACATTTCCGCCGTATGCAGAGTTGATAGACCAGATTGTGTTGTCCTCAGGGAACTGTACAATATATCTTTCTTCAGGGTTAACATCAGCCTTTGAGTGAAGACCTCTTACGAAGTCATTGGAAACGTCGCCGAGATTCTTGAAAGCGTCTGCACCCATTCTTGTCATGATGTTCATGTTGAGAACAACATAGATAGAATCAGTAACTTCAACGCCTACCTTAGCGAGAGGTGAACCGATAGGACCCATTGAGTAAGGAATAACATACATTGTTCTGCCTTTCATAACTCCGTCATAGAGCTTTGAAAGCTTAGCATACATTTCCTGCGGGTCGCACCAGTTGTTAGTAGGACCTGCGTCCTCCTTGTTTCTTGTACAGATAAAAGTTCTGTCCTCAACACGTGCAACGTCGTTGGGATTGGTTCTGTGGTAAAGACAACCAGGAAGCTTTTCCTGATTGAGTTCAATCATTTCGCCTGTTTCAACAGCTTCCTTTCTAAGTGCGTCAAGCTGTTCTTCTGAACCGTCAATCCACACAACATTGTCAGGCTTACAGAGAGCAACCATCTCGTCAACCCAATTAAGAACATTCTGATTGTTTGTCAGTGACATCGTATTATACCTCCTAAAAATTAATCCTTTTAATATTACAGAAGCCGTATTCATGCTGCTGTATACGAAACGCCTGAAAAAGTCAATCGTTTCTCTAATACTATTATATACAATTTCTGTCAAGCTGTCAATAGTCCACGTGATATTTTTTTAACATAGCGGTATATATTATGTATTTTCGGTACTTTGGAAAATTATTTTTCACTTTATTGACATATAACACCTACTATGCTATAATAACTATATAATAAATTGGTAGAGGTTTAATTTATATGAAAAAACACATTAAAGCAGTTGCAGGAGTACTTGCACTTTCTCTTGCCTTTTCGGGAGGCGTGGCTATCGGCAGAGAGAATATTTCCATTACCGCACCCATTACGGCAAGTGCATATGAAGTATATGGGGCGTTCAAATATGCAATAGAATATGGTGAAGTTGTCATAAATGGATTTGACAAAAGTGTCAGAGATGTTGTTATTCCATCTGAAATAGAGGGTCTGCCCGTTGCAAAAATAGGAAGTTATGCTTTTAGTAGTTGCGATGGAATTACATCTGTTACAATTCCTGACAGTGTAAAAAGTATAGGCAATGGAGCTTTTAATAGTTGAACGGGTCTTACATCTTTTACAATTCCCACCAGCGTGACAAGCATAGAAAATTTTGCTTTTGAGGATTGCAGGAATATTACATCTATCACGATTCCTAAAAGTGTAACATATATAGGTAGTGGTGTTTTTTCTCGATGCAGTAAACTTGAATCTGTTACTTTACTGAATCCTGAATGTGAAATTTATAATAGTTCGTCTACATTAGGTGATAAAAGTGTTGCCACTATATATGGCTATGAAAACTCTACCGCACAGGCATATGCTGAAAAATATGGATATAATTTTTCAGTAATCGGTACTACTTCAACAACCACACCGCCCGTTACAACAGAACCACAGCTTTTCGGCGACATAAACAATGACGGTTATATAGATGCCGTAGACGCTGCTCTTATTATGAGCTATTATGCGTATGTTTCAACTGACGGAACAGATTCATTTCCCGAATACCTTGACAGAGTTTTAGAAAAATAAAAAAATTCCCTGCTGACCGTGAGTTGTCGCAGGGAATAATTTTTTTGCATTTTATTAGTAAAAAGATTAGCCTACAGCGTTGAGCTTCTTAGCAAGCTGAGATTTTTTTCTTGCAGCCTTATTCTTATGCATAAGACCCTTAGCACAAGCCTGGTCTACTCTCTTTATAGCTACTCTGATAGCCTCTTCCTTGTTTTCAACAGCGTTATCAGCGTTCTTGAGAACAGTCTTGAGATTTGACTTTCTTGCCTTGTTAGCAGCAGCCTTAGTTGCGTTAACCTTAACTCTCTTCTTAGCAGATTTAATATTTGGCATTTTGTTACACCTCCTTGAATCTAACGGACTGTATAAAGCGTCCGCATTTTACAGATAATAAAGCACGTAATAAAACTCACGCACCCAACAGGTGCAACGCACACCTGTCCTACTGAGACAATTACAATTATAACATTTTCTGACGCATTTTGCAATAGGCAAAACCGCAATATTATTGACAGATTTTTTTCCACAATTAAAGCATATTGCACAACAGGAGGAATTTTTTATGAATATACGCACAGACCTCGCACTTGAACATTTTCCCGATGAGAACATTTCTGAAAAAGTTCACATCAATACACGCAAAGGCACTTTCAGCATAACGGAAATCATACTTGACGACGACAGCTACACCGAAACTCTCGGCAAGGGAAAAGGTCGCTATGTAACGCTTGAAGGGCAGGATTTAACGGTTTTTTCGGACACATACGAAAATATGATTTATGAACTGGCACAGGAAATTATAAAATTCATTCCCGACGGTGATATACTTGTTGTCGGGCTGGGAAACAGCGATATAACTCCCGATGCACTCGGTCCTGCCGTAACCTCAAAAATACTGGCAACACGTCACCTTGAAAAAGAACTTGAAAACGAAACTGACAATTTTCTTACATCACTCCGCCGTGTAAGTGCATTTGCAGGCGGTGTACTCGGACAGACGGGAATAGAAACGGCTGAAATAATACGTGCGGTGTGCGGTGAAATAAAACCCGACGGAATAATAGTAATTGACGCTTTGGCGTGTTCAGACGTAAGCCGTCTCGGAACGACAATACAGATTTCAGATGCGGGAATTTCTCCAGGAAGCGGAGTAGCAAACGCAAGGAAAGAACTTTCCGAAAAACTTCTGGGCATACCTGTTACAGCGGTAGGAGTGCCAACAGTAGTAGATATGTACACAATAGTAAGAAATTTTACAGACAGTGATTTTCATGACATTCCCAATATGATGGTAACTTCCCGTGAGATTGACAGGCTTATTGAACGCTCCGCACAGCTTATCGCTTTTGGAATTAATCTTGCACTCCAGCCGTCACTTACTCTTAACGATATAAAAGGATTATTCTGAATTAATAGCTAAATTCGCCGTTTCCGATAAATTCACGCACCATTGAATCATATGGTACTGCCGAACTGTCAAGGGAAATAAGATTTTCCATTACCTCTGTAACGTCGGCAAGTTCTTTAATATCATTCATTTCACGGAGCTGACTCAGCAGATTTTCACGGTAAAGACTGAGTTCATAGGACATAAATGTGTCAACATCATAGTCCGAGCGGTGTTTATATGGCATTATGTACCTGTTTTCACCAAGTTCAACGCTCTCAAACATATTCACGGTTTCACGGAGGGAACGATGTCGGAAATTACTGTCCCTAATCATACGCCGTATCAGACGGACTTTTGACGGGTGAAGAACAATATCACCGCAGGTTACACGTGTGCGGACACTGACATAAATTTTGCAGATATGACTGTCGGGAACTGTTATGACATCAGGATTCAGAGCGTGTATGCCCTCAAAAATTACAAGTTCGCCATGTTTACGGCAGAAAGGTTTTCCCTCCTTTTTACGTGAAGAAGTTTTGAAATTATACTGCGGAACTTCAACGGGTTCTCCCCTGCCGATTAATTCAATATGAGTATTCAGCAAATCCTTGTCAATACGCTGAGGTGATTCCAAATCCATTTTACCAAGTGCTGAAAGACGTTTTTCTTCTTCTGTAAGCGAACAGAAATAATTGTCCATTGAAACGGTATGGGTCTTGTGACCGCATTCGGTAAGCATTTTTCCGATTGTAAGGGCAGTGGTGGTTTTTCCCGAACCTGAAGGACCTGAAAGAACTATAACAGGACGTTCGTGCTGATGCTCCGCAATATCCGCAACAATTTTTTTCAGTCTGTATATATAGTCCTCATTTACCGATTTTACGTATTCCTGCGGATTCTTTTCCATTTCATGATTGATTCTTGTTACTTCTACATTCATGAATATTTCCCCTTTTCTTATAAAATACAGTGTTATAATTATAGCATATTTTTCATATGATTTCAACTGTTATTCTATGCATAAGTACACAAAAAAATCCCTCTCACCGAAATGAGAGGGATTAATTTTAATTATTCGTTGTCGTTCTTTCTTGAACGTGCGAGGAATGCTGTTGCTGCTGCAATAGCCATGAGGAAGAATATTGTGCTCATATCTTCCACGCCTGTTCTCGGAGAACTGCTTGACGAATTGCTGGTTGAAGATTTGCTGCTTGATGAGCTTTTGCTGCTTGAAGAATTGCTTGTAACGCTCTTCTTCTCGTCAACCATTACAACTGTGTCATTGTCAACAACTGCATCACCCTTTACAACACCATTTTCAATTGTAAATGTGATGTCTGTTGCCACTTCATAACCGTTCGGAGCTGCTACTTCATGGAGTGTGTATGTTCCGTCAGGGAGATTCTTAATATATGTTGCTTCAGTACCTGAAGTCCATATAATTGATGTTTCTGTGGAATCCTTTGAAAGTCTTGCACCCTTGCCAAGTTCAACATTTTCAGTATCAAATACAATATCATTACCGTTGATGTCCTTACCTGTGAGTGTAAGTTTTGCTCCTGAGAGTTCCTTGCCGTTAACGTCCTGCTTGCTGATTTTTACGTCTGCTGTAGCTGTTTCGTCAACCATAACAACTGTGTCATTGTCAACGACTGCTTCACCGTTCAGAACACCGTTTACTATTGTGAATGTGATGTCTGTTGCTACTACATAGCCGTTAGGAGCTGCCACTTCGTGAAGTGTGTATGTTCCGTCAGGAAGATTCTTTACATATGTTGACTGACTGCCTGAAATCCATACAAGTTTTGTTTCTGCTGAATCGTCAGTAAGCTTTGCACCTTCGCCGAGTTCAACATTTTCAGTATCAAACTTAATTTCATTACCGTTGATGTCCTTACCTGTGAGTGTAAGTTCTGCTCCTGCGAGTTCCTTGCCGTTAACGTCCTGCTTGCTGATTTTTACATCTTTGAAAGCTGTTTCGTCAACCATAACAACTGTGTTACCGTCAACAACTGCTTCACCTGTTACAGTACCGTTTGCTATTGTGAATGTGATGTCTGTTGCTACCAGATAGCCGTTAGGAGCTGCCACTTCGTGAAGTGTGTATGTTCCGTCGGGGAGATTCTTTACATATGTTGCTTCACTGCCCGAAATCCATACAAGCTTTGTTTCTGCGGAATCACCGAGCTTTGCACCCTCACCAAGTTCAACATTTCCGGTATCAAACTTAACGTCATTACCGTTAACGTCCTTACCTGTAAGCGTGAGTTCTGCTCCTGCGAGTTCCTTACTGTTAGCGTCCTGTTTGCTGATTTTTACGTCTGTAAGTGAAGTACCGTCAATCATTACAACTGTGTTGCCGTCAACGACTGCTTCACCGATTACAGCACCGTTTGTTATTGTGAATGTGATGTCTGTTGCTACTAAATAGCCGTTCGGAGCTGCTACTTCATGGAGTGTGTATGTTCCGTCGGGGAGATTTCTTACATATGTTGCCTCACTGCCTGAAACCCATCTGAGTTCTGCTGTACTGCCGTTGCTTACAAGTTGAGCACCCATTCCTGCTGTAACGTTTTCAGTATTAAATACCACGTCATTGCCGTTGATGTCCTTACCTGTAAGTGTAAGTTCTGCTCCTGCGAGTTCAGTTCCTAATGTGTCCTGCTTGCTGATTCTTACGTCTACTAAAGTAGTAGTTGTAGTTGTTGCAGTGTCTGGTAATACAGGACCAGTTGTGGTTGTGGTTGTTGTATTTGAAGAATCGCCTTCGCCTAATGCACCGCCACGTGTAGTTGTTGTAGTAACAGGTTCGTCTACCATAATGATTGTATCGCCGTTGACAACCGCACTGCCTGTTACAACACCGTTTGCTATTGTGAATGTGATGTCTGTTGTTACTAAATATCCTTCAGGAGCTGCTACTTCGTGAAGTGTGTAAGTTCCGTCGGGGAGATTCTTTACATATGTTGATTCGCTGCCTGAAATCCACTTGAGTTCTGATGTAATACCGTTGCTTACAAGCTGAGCACCTGTTCCTGCTGTAACATTTTCTGTATCAAATACTACATCATTGCCGTCGCTGTCCTTACCTGTAAGTGTAAGTTCTGCTCCTGCGAGTTCAGTTCCTGATGTGTCCTGCTTGCTGATTCTTACGTCTGTGATGAAAGCTTCGTCAACCATGACAACTGTGTTGCCGTTAACGACTGCTTCACCTGTTACAACACCGTTTACTATTGTAAATGTTATGTCTGTTGTAACCTTATAGCCGTTCGGAGCTGCTACTTCGTGGAGTGTGTATGTTCCGTCAGGGAGATTCTTTACATATGTTGATTCGCTGCCTGAAATCCACTTGAGTTCTGATGTAATACCGTTGCTTACAAGCTGAGCACCTGTTCCTGCTGTAACATTTTCTGTATCAAATACTACATCATTGCCGTCGCTGTCCTTACCTGTAAGTGTAAGTTCTGCTCCTGCGAGTTCAGTTCCATAAATATCCTGCTTGCTGATTCTTACATCTGCAAGAGTTGTTGTTGTGGTAGTTGTAGTAGTTGTTGTGGTGGTGGTAGTTGTAGTAGTCGTTGTGGTAGTTGTCTGGGTTGTTGTTGTATTTGATAAAGTACCAGGTAATACATGACCATCTGTTGTGGTTGTTGTATTTGAACCTTCGCCCCATCCTATAAGACCTCCACGTCTACTTGTACTTGTAGTTGTAGATGTCTCTTCTGTTGTTGATGTAGTTGTTGTTGTCGTCGTATCACTTGTTGTCGTCGTTGTAGTAGTTGTTGTTGTCGTATCA
>CAMWVV010000060.1 GCA_947177755.1 uncultured Ruminococcus sp.
TTATAAGCGACAGATACAGAAGTTGACAAATGAAAGGAAAAATTTAATATGATTACAAGAATTTCTGCCGAATTTGAAACTCCCGAACTTGCCGAAATTGCAATAGGACGTATTAAGGAAAGTACTTCCATACGTTCCGCAAGCATGGTTTACAACAAGACTTCCGACGAGGCAGTAAAACTCCGCAACGGTACTGTCTGGACACTTCTGCCGACAGCCGTCACAAGCTATAATTATTATACTGCCTCAATTGAACACCCTGCCACAGAAGAAATTATACCCGAACACGAACGCCGTCGAAATACCACTGTGTATATAATGTGCGACGACGAAAATCTTGACAATGTCAAATCAGCCCTTAACGCTCTGGGCGGTCTGAATATAAAAATACGGCAGTAGTAATAAAAAACGCCTGAGATAAAATATTCTCGGGCGTTTTCTGATTGACATTCTTATAGCAATATGGTATAATTTAAGTGAGCAGAGATAAAAACACAATATGAGCCGGTCGGTAGTCCGGACACATTTTTTAATGTAAGTAACCTTCCTCCTTGGTCGTCCGTTCTTTGCTGTCATTAATTTTTAAGGAGGAAATTTCCATGAGCAGACACGTCGGCACACTTAATGTTTTCTTTGACGGTCAATTCTGGACAGGTGTTTTTGAAAACACCAATGATGGTAAACTATCCGTATGTAAGGTAATTTTCGGTGCAGAACCAAAGGATTGCGAAATATACGAATTTATTCTCAAAAATTACCACAAACTTAAATTTAGTCCCGAAATTGAGATTTCAGAAAAAATGACTGCAAAAAATCCGAAACGTATTCAACGTGAAGCAAAAAAGCAGTTACAGACCGTAGGTATCGGAACAAAGTCACAGCAGGCACTTAAATTACAGCATGAACAAATGAAAACTGAACGACGAATTATCAGCCGTGAACGGAATGAAGCAGAAAAAAGACGTATCTATGAAATGAAACAGAGCAAAAGAAAGGAAAAACATAAAGGTCACTGATACTTATAAAATCCTGAGAAAAAGCTTTCTCAGGATTTTTTCTTAATTAAAATAAATTTGACTTTTCTTTCCGTATATGATATAATAAAATTATAACTTACTCAATAAATATGAATCAAAGGTAATAGATTATGATAATTAAAGAAGATATGACAATAGAAGAAATCATGATTGATTTAGCTGATGAATATGAAAATTTTAACTGGAAACTTATTCGTTTATCAGAATCAACAGGTTATTTTGTTAATGAACTAAAAAAAGAAACAAATAACTTGAACAATATTGAAAGAATATATGCAGTTGCTAAATGCGAATCAAATGACGATGTACTTTTTATGATATGTGATGAAAAACAAGGAGCATTATGGAGAATATATCATCTGACATATTCTTCTTACTCAAAGGGTTATCCGAAATATGAAGAATTTAAAAGTAGAAAAGCTGTATGTGATTATATTCAAAATAAGTTTATTAAAGAATTTTTATAAAAATTAACTTATAGTTTATTGACGGAATTATTATAAGGAAAGGATATCCCGATTTAAAGAAATTGCAATTTATGTCATAATATTTTAAATCCGTGCATAAAATTGACTATTCAAGCATTAATAATGACGGAGGTAAAAATATGATTTACAAACCCGAAGGCTGTCTTTTCAAAACAGCCGAAAACCAAAAGTATATATCTTCTGCCGAAGGTCTTTCCGAAGCTATGGAAAAAGGCATTATCCTTGAAGCAAGAGTTGCCGTCTGTGACAGTTCACACAACCTTATAATTGACCTGCCGTGTGCGGACGGCATTATTTTCCGCAAAGACGGTGCTGTCGGCATTGAAGACGGTTCTACACGTGACATAGCACTTATATCAAGAGTCAACAAAATTGTATGTTTCAAGGTGGTAAATATATCATGTAACGAAAACGGCAGAGTTTCCGCACAGCTTTCAAGAAAAGCCGCACAGGAAGAATGTATGGAAAATTACATAAACCCAATGTCCTCGGGCGATATTATAGACGCAAGAATCACACATCTTGAACAGTTCGGCTGTTTTGTTGATATAGGCTGTGGAATACCGTCGCTTATCCCTATTGACGCAATTTCAGTTTCAAGAATATCACACCCGTCCGACCGCTTTAAAAACGGCGATTTTATTCACGCCGTCGTCAAGTCAAACGAGAACGGACGGATTTTCCTCACACATAAGGAACTTCTCGGCACGTGGAAAGAAAATGCAGAACTTTTTGAATCGGGCGAGACAGTTTCGGGAATTGTCCGCTCTGTTGAGGATTACGGAATTTTTGTCGAACTTGCACCTAACCTTGCAGGTCTTGCAGAACCGAGAGACGATATTCACGCAGGTCAAAACGTAAGTGTATACATAAAGGCTCTTATTCCCGACAAAATGAAAGTCAAGCTGATTATTGTGGACACCTGCGAGGACTGTGAACAGTCACGAAAAATAAAATATTATTACGACTCGGGAAAAATAGAACACTGGTGCTATTCAACAGAAGAATCACACAAAAAAATAGAAACCGTATTTTCATAATAAAAAAGGGACACATAAAGGCAAGTTCTCATAAAGAAGTAAAACCCCGAAGCAGTTTGATATGACTGTTTCGGGGTTTGGATTTACTATTATGCTATTAATATAAATCAGAATTTATACTAACAATTCTCTGATTTTTGCTTTGACTTTCCCAATATCACTACAAGTCAGAATAGGAATAAGCAAATCAATTTCTTCAATACTTTTATTCCACCATTTGAACTTGAGCAGTAATTCAATCAATTCATCATCAAAACGTTTGCGAAGAACCTTTGACGGATTTCCGACAATAATCGTGTAAGGTTCAACATTATGTCCTACAACACTGTTCGCACCAATAATAGCTCCGTCACCAATATGAACGCCAGGCAGTATAGTTGCGTTTTGACCAATCCAAACATCGTTCCCGATAACGGTATCGCCTTTTAACGGCATATCAGTCATTGCAGGCGGCTCCATATTCCAGCCCTCCAATGTGTAGAACGGAAATGTTGATACAGCATTCATTTGATGATTTGCACCGTTCATTACAAACTCAACACCTGATGCTATCTGACAAAATTTGCCTATAATAAGTTTATCTCCATTCCATTCATAATGGTGTGTAACATGACTTTCAAAATCGGAATCGGCAATATACGAAAATTCACCAACAAGTATATTGGGATTTCTGATGACTGGTTTGATATAGATTTCTTTATCATACCCTTTAATAGGGTGAACTACATTTGGATTTGGTAATTTTCCGTCTCTCATCTGATTACTCCTAAATTCCGATTTATCTTAGTAAACATTATATATTATCACATACATTTTGTCAATAAAAACATCATAGCACTTTTAACTGCAAATCAAAAGTGCTATGGCTAAAATTTCTTTTTGAGAACCGTTCTAAGTGTGTTCCTTTTACGTATTATCAGAATGCAATTGTTTCAGCCATACGGTGAAGTTTTTCGTCATAAGGCTTTTTCATTGAAAGAGCTTCCTGAATATCATAGTCAACAAGAGCGTTGTCCTTCAAAGCAACAACACGGTTTCCTACACCCTGTTCAAGAAGTTCAACGGCGTAATTGCCCATTCTTGTAGCTTCAACTCTGTCTCTGAGAGTAGGATTACCGCCTCTCTGAACGTGACCGAGAATGGTAGCACGTGCCTCAATGCCTGTCTTTTCCTGTAAGATAGCGGCGATTTCCTGTGAATGACCGATACCCTCGGCAACAACAACAACGAAATTCTTCTTGCCCTTGGACTGCTTTTCAAGCATAACCTTAGCGATAGTGTCGAGGTCGTAAGGAACTTCCTGTGTGATAATATCAGTAGCACCACAGGCAACAGCGGTATTTACTGCAATATGTCCTGCACCTCTGCCCATTACCTCAACCACTGAAATTCTGTCATGTGACTGTGAAGTATCACGGAGCTTGTCAACGAGTTCCATAGCGGTATTCATGGCAGTATCGAAACCTATAGTATAATCTGTGCATGAAATATCATTGTCAATAGTTCCTGGAATACCGATACAAAGCATACCCTTTGCGGAAAGGTCTGCCGCACCTCTGAATGAACCGTCACCGCCGATAACAACAAGACCTTCTATTCCGAGTTCCTCACACTTTGCTCTTGCCTTCATAACGCCCTCTTCTGTTCTGAATTCGGGACATCTTGCAGTGTAAAGGATAGTACCGCCTCTGTGGATAATATCTGTGACACTTCTTTCATCCATCGGGAAAATGTCACCTGTAAGAAGTCCGACATAACCTCTGCGTACGCCGTAAACTTCCATACCTTTACTGAGAGCTGTTCTTACAACTGCTCTTACAGCCGCATTCATTCCTGGTGCGTCACCGCCGCTTGTCAATACAGCAATTTTTTTAATCATAAAAATTTTTCTCCAATCTGCCGTCGGCATATTTTATAATCTGCAATTCATGCAGTTCAATTCCATACATTCATATTTTACTACTTTATGGTGAAATTGTCAAGAGTATTTGAAGTATTTTTCACATTTTTTCACTGAATAAGTCCGACCGACGATGCAGAATAAATTTCTTTAAGTCTGGAATAACTTCCACTGCTTACATCAAGACTTATTTTCTGCTTAGGTGAAACCATTTTTTTCATGTCCGTAAGATAGAACACAACAGGTGTACTTCCTGAAAATTCCCTGCAAATATCTATCAGTTCATTATTTGCCGATAATTCATATGAGTTTATTTTTATACATAGTTTCATTGCAGAAGTCATACGTGAAAATTCCTGCTCATGCACGACAGAAACGCATATGACCGATACACTTTCATCTTTAACGGATATTTTACCGTTCACAAAAATTATACTGTCCTCTTTAAGATATGAGGAACAGGCTTTATAGAGTTCGGGAAAAACAACTGCATCAATTTCTCCTGTTTCGTCGGCAAGAGTAAGAAAACACATTTTGTCACCTTTTTTTGTAACATGGTTTTTCCTGCTTTGTATCATACATAAAAGCTTTACACTGTCACCGTCTTTAAATTCCGATTCTGAAATAATATTCAGCTTTTTAATTTTCAGAAGTTCTGAAATATATTCGTACTCGGAAAGAGGACTGCCACTTAAATATATACCTGCGGATTCCTTTTCCATTGAAAGTAACTTTTTATGGCTATATTCAGGAACAGACGGAATTTTTATATTCATCTCCTGTGTGTCCGTACCGTCAAGAAAATTAAGCTGACCGTCTATAACACCGTTACTGCCCGAGTTTGCCGTATCAATAATCATTTCATAGTTTTCAAGCATCTGACGGCGGTTAAGTCCCAGACCGTCAAAAGCCCCTGCCATAATCATGCTTTCAAGGGATTTTTTATTAAGGTCACGTCCCTCCATACGTTCACAGAAATCCTGTAAACCTGTAAATCTTCCCTTCAGCTGTCTTTCAGCTATAATTCTTTCGGCAAGACCTGCACCAACGTTTTTCAGTGCAAGAAGTCCGAAATACATTTTTCCGTCACGATATGAAAAACATTTCATACTTCTGTTTACGTCGGGACGCACTATTTCTATACTGTAAGAACGACACATATTTATATATTCGGCAAGTTTTCCCGCAGATGACGACATAACGCTTGACATGAGAGCCGACATATATATACCTTTGTAGTGATATTTCAGATATGCCGTCTGATACGAAAGACAGGCGTAAGCCGTTGCGTGTGACTTGTTGAAAGCATATGAAGCAAAACTTATCAGCTCGTCAAAAATTTCGTCTGCCGTATCTCCTGAAACACCGTTTTCCTCTGCACCCTTTATAAAACTTTCACGTTCACGAAGCATCACATCATGCTTTTTCTTTGCCATTGCACGACGTACAATATCCGCATGACCATATGAATATCCTGCAAGTTTACGGCATATTTCCATTACCTGCTCTTGATATATTATACAGCCGTACGTTTCCGAAAGAATATCTTTCAGAAGCGGGTGTTTATACCGTACTTTATCGGGATTATTTTTATTTTCTATATAAAGCGGTATTGACTTCATAGGTCCGGGGCGGTAAAGCGAAAGCATTACTATCAAATCTTCTATTCGTTCGGGTTTAAGTTCTGTGAGGCACTTGGTTATGCCCTCGCTTTCAAACTGAAAAACTCCGCACGTGTCACCATCGGCAAGCATTCTGTAAACATTTTTATCGTCAAGAGGTATTTTTTCAATATCGAAATCAGGATTTGTGTGGTGAATTTCATTTACCGTGTCACGTATTATGGTAAGGTTACGCAAACCGAGGAAATCCATTTTAAGAAGTCCAAGCGATTCAAGAATGTTCATGGTATACTGTGTCACAATTGTATCATCATTTTTCTGAAGCGGAACAACGTCGCTCAGTGGCACGGCAGAAATTACAACACCAGCCGCATGAGTGGTGGAATGTCTGGGCATACCCTCTATTTTCACCGCAAGGTCAATCAGCCTTTTAACAGAACTGTCCGAAACGTACATAGAATGAAGTTCGGAAGATTCTTTCAGTGCCTCGTCAAGAGTACTACCGAAATCAATCTGTTTCGCCACTTTGTCGCAAAGCTGATACGGCAGACCGATTACACGACCGACATCACGAACTGCCGCTTTTGCTTTCAGCGTATCGAATGCTATTATTTCGGACACTCTGTCACTGCCGTACTTCTGCACAACATAATCCTTTACTTTCTGCCGTCCCTCAATGCAGAAGTCAATGTCAAAATCGGGCATACTTACACGTTCAGGATTAAGAAAACGTTCAAAAAGCAGACCGTATTTAACAGGGTCTACACCTGTTATTCCGATACAGTAAGCACATAAACTTCCTGCCCCTGAACCTCTGCCCAGTCCGACGGGTATTTTATTTTCTTTTGCATACCTTATAAAGTCCCATACTATAAGAAAATAATCTGTATAGCCCATTTTTATGATTACGGAAATCTCGTATTCCATTCTTTCCGTTACGCTGACAGGAGGATTTAAACCGTACTTCTTATACATACCCTTGAAACACAGTTCATGGAAATATGCTTCATTGTCCGTCACGCCCACAGCCGTAAATTTCGGCAGTTTTATATTTCCGAACTCAAAGGAAACATTACAGCGTTCCGCAATAACAGAGGTATTTGTTACAGCTTCTTCATGTCCACTGAAAAGCCGTGCCATTTCGTCCGCTGATTTGACATAAAATTCTTCCGTTTCAAAACTCATTCCGTTAGGTTCACCAAGGATTTTGTTAGTCTGTATGCAAAGAAGAACATTCTGCATTTCCGCATCGTTACGATTTATATAGTGACAGTCATTTGTAGCGACAAGCGGTATACTCGTTTCTGCCGAAAGCCTGTAAAGCAACGGAAGTATTCTAATTTCATCACGTATACCGTGATTCTGCACTTCTATGTAATAATTTCCCTCTCCGAAAATATCACGGTATTCAAGAGCCTTTGCCTTTGCTCCGTCATAATTTCCGTTTAAAAGCATTCTCGGAATTTCACCTGCAAGACAAGCTGAAAGACATATAAGTCCCGAATGATATTTTTTAATAAGTTCAATATCAACTCTCGGACGATTATAAAATCCCTCTATGCTCGCAGCTGACACAAGCCTGACAAGATTCCTGTAACCCTCATTGTTCTCACACAGCAGTATCAGATGAAACGGTGATAAATCTATTCTTCCTTCCTTATCGTGACGGCTTCTTGGTGCAACGTAAACTTCACAGCCGATAACCGCCTTTATTCCATTTTTTGCTGCCTCGTTCCAGAACTCAACCGCACCGTACATATTACCGTGGTCTGTTATCGCAACGGCAGTCTGTCCGAGTTCTTTAACCCTTTCGATAAGTTTCTTTATACGGCACGCTCCGTCAAGCAGACTGTACTCCGTATGCACGTGAAGATTTACAAATTCATCATTTTTCATTGCCTCTTCTCCTTATATCCTCCGCAATCTTTGCAATCCTCTTAAAGCGGTGGTTCACTCCCGAACGGCTTATAGACAGAATATCCCCTATCTCTTTCAGGCTCATGTCAATATTTTCAAGGCGTATTTCTGCAACTTCATGCAATTCGTCTGACAGACTTTCAAGACCGTCGGTCGATTCAATAAGACGTATATCTTCGGTCTGTTTCATAGCGGCATTCACAACCTTGTCTATATTGGCAGAATCACAGTTTGCAAGTCGGTTTGCTTTGTTGCGAACGTCCTTGTAAATCTTTACATTCATTATTTCAAGCGTACAGTTCTGCGCACCGATAAAAGTCAGCGTATCTTCAATTGACTCGCTGTCCTTTATATATACGATATACTGCCCTCTGCGGACTGCCGTTTTTGCGTTCACTCCTATATCTCCGAGAAGTACGGTAAGCTCCTCCGCAAGAACTTCAGTAGGTACGGAAAACTCAAGATGATATTCTTTTGCAGGGTCGTTCACACTTCCGCACGCAAGAAAAATCCCTGCCGTAAATACTCCGATACTGTTCGTCACAATAATTTCTGAATTGATAGTCCTAACCGAATTTATTAATTTATATGTCCTGTAAACTTCACTTATAAGATTTTCGTCATGAATGTCATAACTGTAAAGCACACTTCCGTCTTTTCGGGAGTTTTCATGACATTCGGGGCTTACTTTAAAAACGTTTTTAAAGAGTTTTCCGAAAAGTTCAGCCGAAACACTGCTTTCACTCTGAAAACATATATGCTCGGGGGTAAGCGTACGGCAGAAAAGCAACATTCCGTAAAGACACGCAAAACGTTTATCGTTGTCACATACGGCAGAACATATTTCACTTCTTACATCGTTTGAGAAAGACATTAAAAAATCAGTCCTTTCCGAAAATTGTCCGCATACGCCTGAAAAAAATTCGGACACATACGGACAATATTTTAGAATTTTTTATCTTTTGTTATGTCACGGTGATATTTCTGCACCTTGTAATTGCTTTCCGTCAGATGACGTGACATAAGTTCTGCAAACGTAATTGAACGGTGTTTGCCTCCCGTACAGCCGAACGCTATTACCAGCTGACTTTTTCCCTCATGTACATAAAGCGGAATAAGGTAGTCAATAAGGTCTGTAAGCTTTCTGAAAAGCTCCTGCGACTGCTCAAAACTCATAACATAGTCCCTTACACATTCGTCACAGCCCGTATGATTACGCAATTCTTCAATATAATACGGATTCGGCAGACATCTTACATCAAAAATAAGGTCTGATTCCGTAGATACTCCGTACTTGAAACCGAACGACATTACTTTTATAGTGAGTGAATCGGAACTGCGGTTCAGGAAAAGTTCCTTTACCTGCTCTTTAAGCTGTCCCGACGAAAGCTCTGATGTTTCAATATAGTAATCGGAAATTTCCCTTAACTGCGATAACTGCATTCTTTCATATTTTATAGCCTTGTGGAGATTACCGCTGAATTTTTCGTCAAGAGGATGACGACGGCGTGTTTCCTTGTAACGCTTGATAATTACTTCGTCGCTTGCCTCAATAAAAATAACTTTCACTTCAAGTTTTTCGTCACTCTTCAGATACTGCCATGAGCGGAAAATTTCTGCGAACATATCCCCTGTTCTTATATCCACAGCAACGGCAATTTTATTTATTCCGCTGTCTGACTTACGGCATATATCCACAAAGCGTGAAATAAGCTTAGGAGGAATATTGTCAATACAGTAATAGCCTATATCCTCCATAACGTCCATAACGCAGGACTTTCCCGAGCCGGACATTCCTGTAATAATTAACAGCTGCATAAAATACCTCCCCTGATTATAGGAATTTTTATATCATAAAATCATTTACTTCAGTATTATCGGTTCAAGTTCAAGTACAAAACCCGTTTTTTCCTTTACGGTTTTCTGTACCATACCACAAAGTTCCAGTACGTCCGCACAGGTCGCATAGCCCTTGTTTATTACAAAACCGCTGTGTTTTTCGCTTACTTCCGCACCACCGCACGAAAGTCCTTTAAGACCGCACTGCTCAATAAGAAGTGAAGCATAACTGCCTTCGGGTCTTTTGAAAGTACTGCCTGCACTTGGATATTCCAGAGGCTGTTTTGAACTTCTCTTAGCCATACAGTTATTCATTTCCTCTTTTATATCATCGGCATTTCCTGCCGAAAGTTCCATTGTAACAGAAGTAATTACACAAGATGTTTCGGAAAAAACGCTGTGCCTGTACGAAAGTTCCATATTCTCACGGTTTATGAAACGCTTTTCGCAGTTTTCGTCTATATACTCCGCAGAAACAACTACATCAGCCATTTCACTGCCATATGCTCCTGCGTTCATATACAAAGCACCGCCGACTGTTCCGGGAATACCAAAAAGATTCTCCATACCTGTAAGTGATGACTGCTGTGCATGAACACAAGCAGAAGCAAGCAAAGCCCCTGCATCGCATTTTATTGTATTGCCGTTTACTTCGATTTTCGCAAAGTCACTGCCGAAAAGCAGGACAACACCGTCAAAACCCTCATCGGAAACAATAACATTGCTTCCTCTGCCGAGAATAAAATATCTTATATTCTTTTCTCTGAGATATTTAAGAATCTCTGCCACGGAATCCGCAGAATTTACGTTTATCAACGCACGACAGACTCCGCCGAAACGGAAAGTAACATATTCACCCAGAGAACACTCCGGAGTTATACGACAACCGAGTTTGTCGCAAAGATTAGTAAGTTCATTTATATTTATCATAGTTTCCCCCTGAAACTTATCTGATTAAAATGTTTCATAGTCACGTACAACTTCCTTAGCATCTGACTCCATACCAAGTCTGTGAAGAAGTTCGGCAGCAGCGTTATAGCCCATTTTCTTCTGTCTATTGTTCATGGCGGCAACTTCAAGTATTACTGCCAGATTACGTCCTGGCTTTACAGGAATTGTGAGTGATGGAACTTTAACGCCGAGAAGTGAAACGTATTCCGTATCAACACCCATTCTGTCATAAAGCTTTTCGGAGTTCCACTGTTCAAGTTCAACAACAAGGTCAAGTTTTTCGGTCATCTTTACCGCACCTATACCAAACAGACGGCGTGCGTTTATAATGCCTATGCCTCTGAGTTCGAGGAAATGACGGATATTATCGGGTGAACTGCCGACAAGGCTGATATTTGAAACTTTTCTGATTTCAACAGCGTCGTCTGCAACAAGCCTGTGTCCACGCTTTACAAGTTCAATAGCGGTTTCACTCTTTCCCACACCGCTTTCACCTGTAATGAATACACCTTCACCGTATATTTCAATAAGTACGCCGTGACGTGTGATTCTCGGTGCAAGTGTGAGATTGAGGAAAGCAATAAGTCCCGACATGAAATTTGAAGTACTTTCCTTGCTCCTTAACAAAGGCACTTCATATTCCTTTGCAAGTTCGAGCATTTCCGCAAAATACGGCAGTTCCCTTGTTATTATAAGAGCAGGGATTCGCTGTGCAAAAAGAAGCTGTAATCTTTCACGTCTTGTTTTTTCGTCGATTGTCGAGAGGTATGCAAACTCCATTTTTCCGATAATCTGTATTCTTTCGGGGTTGAAATATTCATAGAACCCCATTAACTGCAAACCTGGTCTGTTTACGTCGTTTTCGTCAATCATGACATCTTTTGCGTCTTTGTGTATATAGATTATTTCAAGTTTAAATTCGTCTATCACTTTCTGAAGTGACACTTTAAAATTTTCAGCCATTTAATTCTCCGTTTCTCCGAAAAAATTCAGATTGTTTTTTATCCGAGTATAAAAGAGGTATAGCCTTTTTCCGCTATATCGTCCTTTGCCCTCAGTACGTCAGATGTGTTGTTTGAACCTCCCGATATACGCACCGCAACATTGAAATCGGAAAGTTCACTTTCTGACAGTTCAAGCATTTTCATTACATTTTCAGACACACTTCCGCTGAACTCATATACCGTCCTACCCGTATCAACCCCTTTGCTTATTTCGTCAAGGTTTATATTCAGAATTATTGTGTCAACATCAAGAAACAGCGGTTTCAGAACCTCAGCTTTTCCGCTTATAACATCGGCGGCGGAAACTTCAATAATCATATCCGAATTATCGGAAATTGTCTTATACAGTTCATTTGCTGTATCGGTAAGATATGTATATCTTTCACTGCTTTCAAGACGCAAGTCATTGAGTTCTCCAATATCCCTGTCGCTGAACTGCGGAAATGACAAATCCGAACAGATTATTTTTTCAAATCCCGCTTCGGAAATTTCACCTGCAATAAACGTCAGATAATCCGTATAATCGGAAGAAAAAGGCGATGCCCATAAACCTGAACTGCTGTCCTGCCATGCGGAAAGAGTTTCCGTAATCATATAACCGCACTGCGGATATATTTTCGGAATTGTACTGTCTGCAAAAACACTTATATGTGCAGACGGCATATACCCCTCTTTTTTTATTGTACGTGCGATTTCCTTTAAAGTAATTTCGGGCTGTACAATATCCGAATCAATGATTTGCTGTGCAGATGATTCATAAGTAAGTTTGCCGTTTTTCAGTTTCAGCGGAACTTCAATGTATTCGATGCCCTGTTCCTGCGGTATTCGTCCGACTGCTATTTTTATTGACTCGGTACTTGACATATCATACTCACTGAGAAAAAACGCCCTGTATCCTTCGTCTTCATTTTCTGCAACCGAAAGCATTTCATTACTTTCCGTCTGCATTTCGGCAGAAGTTTCTTCTTCCAAAGGTTCGGTTTCGGACTCCTGCGGTGGTTCTTCATCGCCCTGTTTCCTTGTATAGTTAATCCACGGTCCTGCAACGCTGTACCCTAAAAAACCTATTCCGCCGATAAGCAGAACGGAAAGAAGTGCGGAAAAAAATTTTCCCGTCGGACTTTTTCCGTAATAGTTTTTTTCTTTTGTCTTGTAAATTTTCCTTCCCTTGTTCTTTATTTTCATCTGATTCTCTCCTAATTCAGAAATCCATTTTTCTTTATCTCTTTTTTATTTAACTTATAAACTGCTTTTAAATCATATTTCAGCCCTGAGTATGTTTACGGTCTCTTTCATATTTTCAGCTTTGAACAGATAACTTCCTGAAACAAGAACATTCGCACCCGCTTTTTTCACAATATCAGCAGTATCGGCATTTATTCCGCCGTCCACTTCTATATCAAGTTCATATTCACCAACGCTGTCGGCATACTCACGGATTTTTCTTATTTTCTCACTCATATCCATGAACTTCTGTCCGCCGAATCCCGGTTCTACCGTCATGACAAGAATCATGTCAAGCATACCCATATCTATATATGGAAATACAGCCTCCGCAGGCGTATCAGGCTTTATCGCAAGTCCTGCAGTACAGTCTGTTTCCTCGTATATCGTCCTTATCGTCTCTGCCGTGTCGCTCTCGCTTTCGAGGTGAAAAGTTATAATATCTGCACCAGCCTTGTCAAAAGCCTTTACATATTTAAGGGGGGCTGTTATCATAAGATGCACGTCAAGCTCCATATATCTGCTCGCCTTGCTTAACTTTTCAAGAACGGGGATTCCGAATGATATATTATTAACAAATACACCGTCCATGACATCAAAATGAACCATATTAACGTCTGCTTCCTCAAGTTTCTTTATCTCGCTTTCAAGGTTAAGTAAATCCGCACTGAGAATCGACGCTGAAACAAAATTACCCAAAATTCTATCATTCCTTTAACTTTTAGTCTATATACTAATTATATAAT
>CAMWVV010000061.1 GCA_947177755.1 uncultured Ruminococcus sp.
GCAGCAGTTGCAGCAATGAACGAAGGCGATGTAGTGCTTCTTCAGAATACTCGTTTCCGTGGTAAAGAGGAGACAAAGAATGGCGAAGAATTCAGCAAAGAGCTGGCTGAGCTTTGTGACGTATATGTATGTGACGCATTCGGTTCCTCCCACAGAGCACATGCATCTGTTGCAGGTGTGACAGATGTTGTACGCGCTAAAGGTGGCGAGTGTGCAGTAGGTTACTTAATGCAGAAAGAAATTGATTTCTTAGGCAATGCTGTTGAGAATCCTGTAAGACCTTTCGTAGCAATCCTTGGCGGTGCTAAGGTAGCAGATAAGCTGAATGTTATCAACAACCTGCTTGAGAAGTGCGATACACTGATTATCGGCGGTGGTATGGCTTATACATTCATCAAGGCTAACGGCGGTTCAATCGGTAAGTCACTCGTTGACGACGAAAAACTTGACTACTGCAAGGAAATGCTTGCCAAGGCTGAATCACTCGGAAAGAAAATTCTTCTCCCCGTTGATACAGAAGTAGCTTCTGCTTTCCCGAATCCTATCGACGCTGAAATTGAAGTTGAAAACGTTGATTCCGACAAAATTCCTGCTGACAAGATGGGTCTTGACATCGGCACTGAAACACAGAAAATCTTTGCTGAAGCTGTAAAGACCGCCAAGACTGTTGTTTGGAATGGTCCTATGGGCGTATTTGAAAACCCTGTACTTGCTAAGGGTACTATCGCAGTTGCAAAGGCTCTTGCTGAAACAGATGCTACAACAATTATCGGCGGCGGCGACTCAGCAGCAGCAGTTATGCAGCTCGGTTTTGCTGACCAGATGAGCCATATTTCTACAGGTGGTGGTGCTTCTCTTGAATACCTTGAGGGTAAGGTACTTCCCGGCGTTGCTGTAATCGCTGAAAAGTAATTCAATCTTAGAAAAGGGCGGGTAGAAATATTCGCCCTTATATGCAGTGAGGTTTAAATATGCACTATTCAGGAGCAATAAATTTAGTTTTATTAATAGTCGCATTAGTATTTTATACAATGTTTTCGATTGCCTTGATTTTTCTTTTCAAGATAGCCAGACCCATAAGCAATTGTTATATAATAAAGATTACGGGAAAACAACCGCTGTTGTAAAGTCAACAGATAAATTCTGTAGAAAATCTGTAATTTGCTATAACGTCGGTGAGCGTGAAATTTTTGTAACTGTTCCTTATTACATATCTCATGAGACTATCAGCGTTATCTACATGAGATGTAGATATAATAAAGTTATTGTAGATTGTCCAAAATTACAGCACAAAGCAATAATTAAAAATTTTATTATTTCTACAATAATTTTTATTTCAGGTTTTGTGATTGTTAATATTATGTTCGGCTTACTGAAATGAGGTGTGAATTATGAAACTTATAAACAAAATAAAAGAAAATTATTCTTCCGAAGTCATGCTTTTGTCAGTTGTGTGTTTTCTTGCCGGAGTTGTTGCGGGAATACTTCTCGCACCCGTTAAAAAGGGTTTTATGATGGGCTGTTATAATGGCTGGTACAACGGTTCAGGCAAAAAAGTATGCATTAAAAGTGATGACGAAGAAGAAGATTTATATTAATCAAAAGGAGTTATTTAAAATGAACAAGTCAACAAGAAAGGCAATTATTGCCGGTAACTGGAAAATGAACAAGACAAGACCCGAGGCTAAGGAGCTTCTCGAAGCTATAAAGCCTCTCGTTGCCAATGCTGAGGGCAATGTGGAAGTTATCGCCTGCGTACCTTTCACAAACCTTGAAACCGCTATCAACACAACAGCAGATTCTAACGTAAAAATCGGTGCTGAAAATGTTCACTTTGAAAAGAGTGGTGCATTCACAGGCGAAATTTCCGCTGATATGCTTTCTGAACTCGGTGTAGAATACGTTGTTATCGGTCACAGCGAAAGAAGACAGTATTTCGGTGAAACAGACGAAACAGTAAACAAGAGACTTATTGCAGCACTTGAAGGCGGTTTAAAGCCGATTCTTTGCGTTGGTGAAACTCTTGAACAGAGAGAGCAGGGAATTACAGAAGAAGTTATTGCTATGCAGACAAAAATAGCTCTTCAGGGTACTTGTCCGAAGTGCATAAAAAACGTTGTTATTGCTTACGAACCCGTTTGGGCTATCGGTACAGGCAAGGTTGCTACTCCCGAACAGGCACAGGACGTTTGTGCATTTATCCGTAAGACTATCGAAAATCTTTTCGACAAGGAAGTTGCTGACGGTATCACAATTCAGTACGGCGGTTCTATGAACGCTAAGAACTGTGCTGAACTCCTTGCTAAGCCCGACATCGACGGCGGTCTTATCGGCGGTGCTTCACTCAAGGCTGACGACTTCAACACAATTGTACAGGCTGCTGTAAACGGCTGATTGTGATTTTTCTTTGCAGTGGGTGAACTTTCCGTTTGCCCACTGTCTTTTAAAAAGGTATACAGCTATGAAAGATTCTGCAAAGGAAAAAAATGGCGATATATGGAACAGTATCAATGTTCTTATAGCTTTTCTGACAATACTCGGCGGTATGATGTTTCTGATGTATACAAGCGGAATAACGTCTGTGTTGTTTGATATCGGACTTCCGGTTAATATTGCACTTGTGCTGTTTTACAAAATTTTCAAAAAATATGGGCGTTTCAGAAAAACCGTTATTTTACTTCGGATAACAGCAATAATCATTTTTGTGCTGGGTATACTTGCACCGATTACTTTAATGAATTTCAAATATACAAAATTAATGTATCCTTTAAAGCGTTTCTGTTACAATTACGGAGTATATGGCAGAAATAAAAATGATATTCTTCCTGAGAGTATGCCGAAAAAATGTAACGATTATTTATTTATCACACAGGGCAGTGTACCTGCTCAGGACTATCATACCGACGCTTATCTTATATTCCACACAGACAAAAATACTCTCAGAAAATATGAGGAGCATTTCAATTCTGTTGATAATGCAGAACGTCATACGGCACATATGCCAAATCAGGAAGAAAAACAGATTTCGGACGAACACAAAATATTACTTAAATGCCCCGAAGAACTACCCCGATACGTATTCCAAAGGCTTGAACCCGAACACATACACGACTTCAAAAATGCTGTTATATATACAGTACATTCCTATTATGGCAAAGGCTGTATGCTTGACTATGATTCAGGTCTTGCTGTATTCTGGTACTGATTTGAAAGGATTTCTAATGTACTTTAAAAAAACTTTTATAATGCTGTCGGCGGTCGTTGCGTTAGTATCTATGACGACGGGTTGCGGTGACAGAAAAAGTTCAGGTATTCCCGAACCTGATAAAATAGTCCCCCCAGAAAATAAACTTGTTGACAATCTCACCGATAACGGATATTCCGTCGAAACTTTCGATACAATACTTGATACGGATTTTTCCGGAAAAAGAGTATATGCCGAAAAAGGTGACAAATACATTGATATATGTTATGAACTCAGCACTTCAGATGCTGAAACTCTGTTCAGTACATATGAAGATAAATATCAGTCGGGCGATTACTATATTATCGCTCAGAACGGAAATTATGTTTATGCAGTGAGCGACAAAAAGACTTTTAAGATAAGCGGGTTTGAAAGTACAGATAACGTAGGTCAACAGGACATACGTGAATAAATTACAGGAGGAAAAAATGATGTCAAAAAAACCAGTAGCACTTATTATTATGGACGGTTTCGGATATAACCCGTCCGACTATGGCAACGCTATTACTGCCGCTAAAACTCCGAATATTGATAAATATATGAACGGTCCGCACACGCTTATAGGTGCAAGCGGTCTGGACGTCGGACTTCCTGACGGTCAGATGGGCAACTCCGAAGTAGGACACACAAACATAGGAGCAGGACGTATTGTTTATCAGATGCTTGTCAAGATTTCAAAGGACATAAAGGACGGTGTTTTCTTTCAAAATAAGTCTATTCTTGATGCTATGAACAATTGTAAAGAAAAAAATTCCGCACTTCACCTTATGGGACTTCTTTCACCCGGTGGCGTTCACAGCCATATGGAACACCTTTTCGGTATTGTTGAAATGGCTAAGAAAAACGGTCTCGACAAGGTTTATATTCATGCTTTTCTTGACGGTCGTGATGTTCCGCCGTCATCTGCCGCTGAATTTATGGAACAGACAGTTGCAGAACTCGACAAAATCGGTCTTGGAAAGATTTCCACAATCTCGGGGCGTTTCTACGCTATGGACAGAGACAACGCATGGGACAGAGTAGAAAAGGCTTATTCCGCTATGGTTTACGGCGAGGGCGTTAACGAAAAATGTCCCGTACAGGCTATAAAGAACTCATATACAAATGAAGTCACTGACGAGTTTATGCTTCCGACCGTTATTGAGGGTGGTGAACAGATTAAGGCTGACGACAGCGTTATTTTCTTCAACTTCCGTCCCGACCGTGCAAGACAGATTACAAGGGCTTTCGTTGACCCTGAATTTACAGGCTTTGAAAGAAAAAACGGTTTCTTTAATGTTCACTTTGTATGTATGGCACAGTATGACGCTTCAATGCCTAATGTTTCTGTTGCATATCCTCCCGAACAGCTTACCATGACTATGGGTGAATATCTCAGCAAGTCAGGAAAAACACAACTCCGTATTGCCGAAACACAGAAATATGCACACGTTACTTTCTTCTTCAACGGAGGTGAAGAAAAGCAGTTCGAGGGTGAGGACAGAATACTTATAAAGTCGCCTGACGTTGAAACTTTCGACCTCAAGCCTGAAATGAGTGCTTACGAAGTTTGCGACGCTGTTGTTGATGCTATTAATTCAGACAAATATGATGTTATTATCCTTAATTATGCTAACTGCGACATGGTAGGTCATACAGGTATTTTTGACGCTGCCGTTGCTGCTGTTGAAGCCGTTGACACCTGTGTTGGTAAAATGGTTGACGCTATTCTTGCAAAGGGCGGTGCTGCTCTTATTACTGCCGACCACGGAAATGCTGACAAGATGTATGAACCCGACGGAAGTCCGTTTACTGCCCATACAACAAACCCTGTACCGCTTTTCTGCGTGGGATATGACTGTGAACTGCGTGAGGGCGGTGTGCTTGCCGACCTTGCTCCCACTATGCTTGAAATTCTTGAAATGCCACAGCCTGCCGAAATGACAGGAAAGTCACTCATCAAAAAGTAAAAATAAAAAACAGGCTGGCAGATGTCAGCCTGTTATTAATAGGAGGTACAAAAATGAATCCATTGGCTTTAATGAAACTCAAACCGCTTTTAAAAGCTTTCAAGGAAAATCACCCGAAATTTCTTATGTTCGTGAGAAAGGCACTTAAAGAAACAGATGAAGGAAGTGTTGTTGAAGTAAAAATCACAACTTCCGACGGTCAGGAATTTTTCACAAATATGAAGATAACCCAGCAGGATATGGAACTTCTCAACGAAATGAGAGGCTTTATTAATTCCTAATATTCTATACCTATACGTGCAGTCACACCTTTTTCATACGGGTGTCTGACTGCTGTTATCTCACTTATATAGTCTGCTTTTTCAACAAAAACTTCCGCAGGATTCCGACCTGTCAGAATTATTTCAGTGTTTTCTTTATTTTCGGATATTAATTTTACGGCAAGATTTCTGTCAATCATATCTTTATTGTAAACATCAAGAAACTCGTCCAGTATTATCATATCAGCACCGCTTTCAAATGCCTGTTTAATCATATGGTTATTCTTTTCAGTGACAAGATTTTTTTCATTGTCATTCATCTGGAATGTGAATTTATTACACTCTTCACAGTATTCAACTTCTATATTCTCTATGTTTTTCAGTATTCTAATTTCCGAGGAACTGCCGTTTTTAAGAAACTGCATAAATATTATTTTAAGACCTGCTCCTGCTGCTCTTACCGCAAGACCGACGGAAGCGGTTGTCTTTCCTTTTCCTTTTCCGTGATAAATATGAATCATGTTTAATTTTCCTTTCACTTGACAAAATCATGCCGTAGTATTATAATAAGCTGTATTGCTTTTAAAAAGGAGTGTTTTTATGCCATCAGTTATTTTCTTTGACATCGACGGAACTATTGTTACAGAAGACGAACGCTGTCTTATTCCTGAAAGTACGAAAACAGCCATAAGAAAAACCCGTGAAAAAGGTAATTTTACTTTCATAAATACAGGGCGTACAGCATTCAACATAAACAAAAAAGTAAAAGAACTCGGATTCGACGGTTTTCTTTGTGGCTGTGGTACATATATTGAGTATAACGGGGAGATTCTTTTTCATCATACCCCCGAAAAATCATTATGCCTTGATATTGCCCGTCTCATGAGAGAATGCCGTGTAACTCCCATCTATGAACACAGTGACGGTTATTTCTTTGACGACAAGGCTGTGTGGAATAACGGACTTGACTATTTTATGAATGTTTTTGTTGATTCCGATATTGACGTAAGCAGGAGAGCGGACGACAATAATTTTATTTTCGATAAATTTGTTGTGTGGTCAAATCCTGAAAGCAATATGGAAATCTTTAAAAGAGAAGTGAGCAGGCATTTTTCAATTATAGACAGGGGAAACGGTTTCTATGAAAATGTCCCTCTGGGTTATTCAAAGGCTACCGCTATAAAGATGATTCTTGAAAAACTCAATATTCCGTATGAAAACGCCTATGCAGTCGGTGACAGCATGAATGATTTGCCAATGCTGGAGGCAGTCCCGAACAGTATAGCAATGGGCGGTGCTGAAAAACTTTATTCAAGTGTTTCATATATAACGTCGGAAATAGAAAACAACGGTATTTACAACGCCCTTGAACATTTTGACCTTCTCTGAAAAATATCTTTTTGATTATTTCAGAAGATTTTTCTTTTTCAGTCTGTCAAAAACAATATTATATCCGTCGTTGCCGTCCTTGAGAGAACGGTGAACCCTGCTTATTGTTGCAGTGCTTACGCCTGTTTCCGTTACTATGCTGTTATATACCTTATGTTCGTCAAGGAGCTTTGCAACCTGTAACCTCTGTGCAAACGACTTGAGTTCAATACTTGTACAGAGGTCGTCAAAAAACTTATAGCAGTCATCAACAGAATCAAGTGTGAGAATAGCTTCAAAAAGCAAATCCATGCTTTCAGATTTAATCTTATCAATCATAAATATATTACTCCAGTCTGCCGTAAGGCATAAAATAAGAAACAATTTTCTACTTTACATTTTAACACATTATCTCATAAAAGTAAAGTACTTTTTGAAACAAAAGAATGTGTTTCGGTAAAAAAATTATCGGCAACGAAATTTAAGCTTGCATTTTGCGTGGCTTTATAGTATAATATTAGATACCGGCTGATGTGTCGGTATTTATCGGATATTAAACCATTAACGAAAGAATTGTGGTGATGAATATGGAACAGATTATTATCAGTGATAAAAACAATGAAGATGAAAATATGTTTTACACTGTTACTATGCGTGGACTTGTTGCATTTCCAAAAATGGTAATGCACTTTGATGTTGCACGTGAAAAAACAGTAAAATCAATTGAATGTGCTGTAAAAGGAAACGGAAAAATATTTCTTGTCGCTCAGAAAGAAGCCTACACCGATAACCCAAAAGTGTCTGATGTATACAAAACGGGTGTTGTTGCTGAAATCAAGCAGGTTCTGAGACTTCCGGACAACATTATGAAAGTTCTTGTACAGGGACTTTATAAGGCAAAACTTGTGAATTTTATTGACGACGGCGAAAAAATCATGGCAGAAGTAAAGCGTGTGCCGTCGTATTCAAAGGCAAAATATGACAAGACCGAAACAGAAGCTCTTATGCGTTCGGTAAAGAATGCATTTGAACATTATGCATCATTTTTTCCGAAAATGCCTAAAGACCTTATGATTTCGGTCATGACACAGAGTTCTCCCATAAAACTTTTTGAATCCATTGTTTTTAGTTGTAATCTTGACTATAAAGACAAACAGTTTCTTCTTGAAGAAACAAATATTATCAATAAACTGACTTCTTTGCTGTCGTGTCTTGTGTCTGAAACCGAAATACTTGAAATAGAGATGAATATTAATGAACAGACAAGAAACAACATCGAAAAGGGACAGCGTGAATATTTTCTGCGTGAACAGATGAGAATTATTCAGGAACAGCTCGGCGAAGAAGACGGTGACGAAAACTTCAGATACATGACAAAGGCAATGACGATTGAATGTGACGAAAAAAGCCGTGAAAAACTGATTAAGGAAGTTGAAAAACTCAGCAAGTTACCGCCGTTTTCACAGGAAGCTTTTGTTATAAAGAATTATCTTGACACCGTTCTTGAACTCCCGTGGGGCAAGTATACAAAATCAAAGCTTTCACTTGCAAAAGCCGAATCTGTTCTTGAAAAAGAACACTATGGTCTTAAAAAGGTAAAGGAGCGTATACTTGAATTTCTTGCGGTGTATATGCTTAATCCGAAAATAAAAGGTCAGATAATATGTCTTGCAGGACCTCCAGGAATCGGCAAGACATCAATTGCAAAGTCAGTTGCAAAGGCAATGGGAAGAAAATATGCAAGAGTTTCCCTCGGAGGTGTACGTGACGAAGCCGATATAAGAGGTCACAGAAAAACTTATGTAGGTGCTATGCCCGGGCGTATAATTACAGCACTCCAGCAGGCAGGTTCTTCAAATCCTCTTATTCTTTTCGACGAGATAGACAAGCTTTGCAGTGATATAAAAGGTGACCCGTCGTCTGCAATGCTTGAGGTACTCGACAGTGAGCAGAATAACGCCTTTCGTGACCATTTTGTTGAAATTCCTTTTGACCTCAGCAAAGCAGTATTCATTACAACTGCAAACAACGTTTCAGCAATTCCCGAACCGCTTCTCGACCGTATGGACGTTATCGAACTTCCGAGCTATACGGCGGAAGAAAAATTCCACATTGCCAAAGAACATCTTCTCCCGAAACAAATTAGGGAACACGGTCTTAAAGCTTCTCAGCTTAAAATCACCGACGAAGCTTTACATGATATGATACGGTTCTACACAAAAGAAGCCGGTGTGCGTTCTCTTGAAAGACTTATCTCTTCCGTCTGCCGTAAAACCGCCAGAAAAATCGCATCAGAAGAAGTGAAGAAAGTCACAATAAAACCCGACAACGTTCATGAATATCTCGGAATAAAAAAATACCATTCGGATTTATCGTCAAAGGAAAATCAGGTCGGCATTGTAAACGGTCTTGCGTGGACTTCCGTCGGCGGTGTTATAATGCCTCTTGAAGTAATCGCTCTTGACGGTACAGGCAAAACCGAAGTTACAGGCTCTCTCGGCGACGTAATGAAAGAGAGTTCAAGAATTGCAGTAAGCTATGTGAGAAGTATTGCCGAAAAGTATGGCATAGACAAAGAATTTTACAAGAAAAATGACATTCATATTCATGCACCTGAGGGAGCAGTACCAAAAGACGGTCCGTCTGCCGGCGTTACAATGACCACCGCTCTCGTTTCGGCACTCTCGGGCATTCCCGTAAGGGCGGACGTTGCAATGACAGGTGAAATAACTTTACACGGAAAAGTACTTGCAATCGGCGGTCTGCGTGAAAAGACTATGGCTGCTTACAAGGCAGGCATTAAAACAGTCATTATTCCCGCCCAGAACAAAGCCGACCTCGAAGAAGTTGATGATGTTATAAAGGAAAACATTGAATTTATATATGCCGAAAATCTGACAGATGTTCTTGATACGGCACTTGTCAATTAGAATATTATGCCTTCCGTGAAAGGAGGATTAAAATTGAAACTGAATTACAATAAAGCTGAATTTTCTGCATCATACGGCAGATTTTCACAGATTCCGCCGTCCGAAAACATAGAAATAGCTTTTGCGGGTCATTCAAATGTAGGAAAATCGACGCTTATAAACAAGATTTTCAACAGAAAGAATCTTGCAAGAGTAAGCTCTGTTCCGGGGAAAACGGCTACTATAAATTTTTACAGACTTGAAAATATATATTTTGTAGACCTGCCCGGTTACGGATATGCCAAAGTCTCCAAATCAGAAAAGGAACGGTGGTCGGGTCTTATCGAAGGCTATCTGAATGCAGACCGTGATATGCGTCTTGTGTTCATGCTTGTTGATATGCGTCACGCCCCGACAAAAGACGATGTTCACATGATTAATTATCTTATTGATACGGAAACGCCTTTTGTCATTGTTCTTACAAAAGCGGACAAACTCAATAAAACTGAACGTGCAAAGCGTATGGAATCTTTTAAGGAAGAAATTCCGTATTTCAGCGATATTCATTCAATACCGTTTTCGTCACAGACTTTCGAGGGAGTTGAGGAAATAAGGCAGATTGTGGAAGATATTGTGAACGACGAAGAAGATGACGACAGGGAATAATAAAAGAAAGGTTGTTTAAAAATGTTTGTATCTGAAAATCTTAATGTAAATGAAAAAGGACATCTCACCATAGGCGGTGCTGATACAGTTGAACTCGCTGAAACTTACGGCACTCCGCTTTATGTCATGGACGAGCAGGCGGTACGCAGTGCGTGCAGTCGTTTCAAGAACAGCATAGATAAATATTACGGCGGTAAGGGACTTGTCTGCTATGCAAGCAAGGCGTTTTCCTGCCTTGAAATGTGCCGTATAGTTGCAGATGAGGGACTTGGGCTTGACGCTGTTTCAATCGGTGAACTTTATACCGCTGTAAAGGCTGGTTTCGACGTTTCAAAAATCGGTTTTCACGGCAACAACAAGACAGACGAAGAGCTTGAATTTGCCGTTGACAACAAAGTAGGTCACATTATCGTTGACAACATTTCCGAACTTCTCAGACTTGAAAAAATCGCTAAGTCCAGAAACGTAAAGCCTGATATAATGTTCCGTGTAAAACCCGGTATTGATGCCCACACCCATGACTTTATAAAGACAGGTCAGATTGACAGTAAATTTGGTTTTGCTCTTGAAACAGGCGAGGCTTTTGATGCAGTAAAACAGGCGATTGCTTGTGAAAATGTAAATCTTATGGGACTTCACTGCCATATAGGTTCACAGATTTTCGATATTGACCCCTTTGAAGAAGCTGCTAAAGTTATGCTGAACTTTATCGCAGAAATCAAAAATGAACTCGGTTACGAAATCAAGGGGCTTAATCTCGGCGGTGGTTTCGGTATAAAGTATCTCAATGAACACGACCCCGTACCGTTTGAAACATACATGGAAAGGGTTTCAGAAGTAGTGAAAGCTACCTGCTCCGAACTTGATATTACACAACCATACATATTTATTGAACCTGGTCGCTCAATTGCCGCACCTGCCGGAATTACTCTCTATACAGTCGGTGCAAGAAAGGAAATCCCGAATATCCGCACTTATGTATCTGTTGACGGCGGTATGGCTGACAGTCCGAGATATATTCTCTATAAGTCCGAGTATGAAGCTGTCGTTGCAAACAAGGCAGATGAAGAACGTACAGAAAAAGTTACAATTGCGGGAAAATGTTGTGAAAGCGGTGACCTTATCGGCGAGAATATGCCTCTCCAGCACGCTGAATTAGGTGACATTATTGCGGTTTGTGCAACAGGTGCATATAACTACTCGATGTCTTCAAACTATAACAGACTTCAGAAACCTGCTGTTGTTTTCGTGAATAACGGCGATTCAAGAATAGCTGTTAAGCGTGAAACTCTTGATGACATTATCAGAAACGATATATGAAACATCCTAAATATGCAGAAGTGCTGATTGTTGCCATAATAAATGAGGGCAGCTTTAATTGGTATATTCTTGATAGCGATATATGCAGTCTTGACCTTAATATACTGGAAGATGCATATCGAAAAAAAGGATATAATTTTGTAATAGATGAAAGCTACCGGTTTGGTATAAGAGTTGTTGACGAAACGACAAAAAATGAATTTCTGGAAAATATAAAGCCGTTTCTTATATCTACGTCCGGATTAAAAAAGATGATGTCCGAAGAAAAAGAACCCGAAGAAATATACTACTCATATCGTCCGACAATACTGATTGACTTTGATAAAAAATGCTTGTTATCATACTATCCTGAATATATGTCCTATGAAGATTATGTCCCTGACAGCTGGACGGGAAAGTATCAGTTTTTTGAAGATATTATCCCTGAAAAATTCAGATTCTGGGAATAAAATACAAAGTCCTTTGTACTATATGTATAAAGGGCTTCGCTTTATACAGTATAAAAATTTTTCAAAAAATATGTAAAGTGTACTTGACAAATAATGTAAAGTGTGCTATACTATTATTGTAAAGGAAACTTTACATCAATAATCTTTAATATTGGAAAGGAGAATTATTATGGAACAGAACGACACAAAATCAAATCATAATCTTGTAACTGTCATAGCTGTTGTCTGCGTAGTAAGTATGATAATTTATCTGGTCAGCAATCTGGTCGGAGGTGCAATCTGCGATTTTTGCAGAACTGCTTTGCCGTGGATATTAATCAGCACTGGATTAGCCATATATTCGGCTTACTATTCACAAAGTCAGAATGATAATGAACATCCATAATGTGAGGTGTTTAAGGAGTGTGATATATTGAAAAACAAAATTCAGGAACTCAGAAAGTCCCGAAAAGTTACCCAACAGGAACTCGCTGACGCATTGAGCGTGACACGCCAGACTATTATTTCTCTGGAAAACGGAAGATATAATGCTTCGCTGATTCTGGCGCATAAAGCCGCACAATTTTTTGGTGTCACGATTGAGGAACTGTTTATTTTTGAAGGCGAAGAAAATTTATAAGGAGATTTTTATTATGGAAGATTTTAAGAAAAAACTTACCCAAAAGTACAGACTGATAACAAGATTCTGTTGTTGTGCCTTACTTATATATTTTGGGTTAACGCGTTTTGTAAAGGGTGCTGATGATTTTGCAGTGGGTCTTGTAAGCGGTATGTTCAGCGGAATAATGATTGTTTCTATTTTCAATCTTGCGAGAATACATAGAGCTTTGCATAACGAAGAAAAACTTAAGGAGATGTATATTCAGCAGACCGACGAAAGAAACATTTCTATCAGCAAGGAAACAATGAAAACTTCAAGCGTTGTTTCGCTTATGGCAACTGCATTTTCTACAATCGTATTCGGATTTTTCAACCCTGTTATCAGTATGACGCTTTGTATATCTATAATGGCGGACGCTGTTATAACAATTGCAGTGCAGTTTTATTACAAGAAAAAGATGTAATCAGGAGCGAAAAATGGACGACAAGTATTTATTAGTAGAAAAATACAGATTGAAACACAAAAACAACGCATGGTATTCAGAAAGGGAAAATTCCCACAAACATCTGATTTTTAAAGATTCTTTTTTTGAAAGAAGCGATATTATAGGACTGCTGTTTCGTATCAATAAACTATGTATGGCAAAGGTTAAATATTTCCGTACAAACATAGATAAATACGAACCTATGAAATATCACTATAAAAAAGGATTTTACACTGTTCCGTTATGGGACGCAGAATTTCTAAGACATTGTGATTCAGGATATATTCTTGACTTTCGCTATTTACAGTCAATCACCGTCTATGAAGATTTTGTAACCCTTTGCGACGAACTGGAAGCTTTTGAAAATAAATAATAACATCACAAAACGGCTCTGAAAAAATCGGAGCTGTTTTGTTATTATTTGTAATATTATCTTAATTGACAGTTACAGGAAATTTGTGTAAAATATACACAAAGGACGGTGATTGTATGAAAAAGTACATCAGAATTTT
>CAMWVV010000062.1 GCA_947177755.1 uncultured Ruminococcus sp.
ACTATATATACGGCAAAATACGGCGGTATATTGTCTAAAATCATATATCTGTAAGCATATGATAACTATATGCAAATTTAAATGCTGCCATAATGACAGCATTTATTTATTCTTAATCAGTCGCCGAAAGAAACGCCTATATCACGTGCAGCAATAACAAGATGATTGTCTATATCGACAAATTTTGTTTTTCCTGCTATATCCTCAAGTTTGTTTGAAGTAATTTTGTTGCCGATTTTTGCAACTGTCCTTCCGTATTTTTCTTTGGCGATGAGATAAGCGGCGTGTACACCGAACTGTGTTGAAAGCACACGGTCATAAGCACTCGGCGCTCCGCCTCTGAGCATATGTCCGGGAACGCATACACGTGCCTCAATGCCCGTGTTGCTCTGAATCTGTGCGGCGATACGTGAAGTAGCTGTAATTATACCTGCTTCGGCACGCTTCTTTGCACGTTCTTTTTTCTTCATTTTAGCCTCTGCAACGTCAAAAGCACCCTCTGCAACTGCAAGTATCGAGAAAGCTTTGCCTGACGCACTTCTTGCCATTACGGAGTCGCACACTTTATCAATATCATATGGAATTTCGGGAATTATTATAACGTCCGCACCGCCTGCAATACCTGCGTTAAGGGTAAGCCAGCCAGCCTTGTTGCCCATTATTTCGCATACAAGTATTCTTGAATGACTTGCGGCTGTTGTGTGGAGACGGTCGATAACGTCCGTTGCAATATCAACGGCAGTATGGAAACCAAAAGTAACATCAGTTCCGAAAATGTCGTTGTCAATTGTTTTCGGCAGACCGATAACATTAAGACCCTCGTCGGAAAGGAGCTTTGAGGTTTTGTGAGTGCCGTTGCCTCCAAGGGTAAGCAGACAGTCAAGTTTCTGTTTCTTGTATGTTTCTTTCATGTTCTTTACTTTGTCAACGTTGTCTTCGCCGATGACCTGCATCATCTTGAACGGCTGACGCTTTGTGCCGAAAATTGTACCGCCCTGTGTGAGAATGCCCGAAAATGACGATGGTGACATATCTTTACAGAGATTGTTTATAAGACCGTAATAGCCGTTGGAAATTCCTACGATTTCAACGTTATCCTCGCCGAATCTCTCATAGCACGCTTTTGCAACACCTCTGATTGTGGCGTTAAGACCAGGACAGTCACCACCGCTTGTTAAAATGCCTATTCTTCTTTTCATGAGTTTACCTCCGTTTAAAAAAATTATTTGTTCTGAGTTTTTTGCATATTCTCCTCGAAAAATTCCTGTATTTTTTCGGCGGGCATGGGTTTGCCGTAAAGATAGCCCTGTCCGAAGTCACAGCCTGCTTTGCGGAGAATATCTTCCTGACTGGGATTTTCGATTCCCTCTGCAATAGTTTCAATTTTCTTTGATTTTGCGATTCTTATCACAGACGAAACTATTTCATAAGCTATGTTGTCATGTTCTATATCAATAATGAAAGAACGGTCAAGTTTAAGAAGTGTAATCGGGAGAATCTGAAGATAGCTGAGTGACGAATAACCTGTCCCGAAATCGTCCATAGCGAGCTTGACACCGAGCTCACGCAGTTTGTTCATCTGTGAAACCGCATAGTCAATGTCGCTGAGGGCGAGGGTTTCAGTCAGTTCTACTTCAAGCCATTTCGGGTCAAGTCCCGTTTTGACGAGTGCTTCAAAAACCTTGTCTTTAAGGTCTTTCTGATAGAAGTCGGTGGACGTGAAATTTATTGACATCACAATTTCAGGATAACCCATTTTCTGCCACAGCCTGTTTTGTCTGCACCCCTCATTGAGTACAAATTCACTTATTTTTCCGATAAGGTGTGAACTTTCCGCAACAGGTACAAAAGCGTCGGGACGTACTATAGTGCCGTCGGGTTTTATCCAGCGTATAAGTGCTTCAACGCCCATTATCCTGCCTGTTGAAAGGTCGATTTTAGGCTGATAAAATAATTGCAGTTCGTTGTTGTCGATTGCCACGGCAAGTTCCTTTTCAAGTTCTGATTTTCCTATTATTGAATCATGCATACGTGATTCATAACCGCATATGGTGTTGTTTTCCGTACCGCCTGATTTAAGGGCAAATTCGGCGTGTTCAAATACTTCAAGGAAAGAATTTCCGTCTTCGGGCATTTTTGAATAGCCTGCGGAACAGCTCAAATTTATAGACGAAAAGTCACCTGTTGCAAATTTTGCAAATTCTTCCTGAACAGACCTGGCAGTGCGTGACGGCAAATCATCATCACCGTAGTCACGCAGAATCAGTGCGAAATTGTCACCGCTTATTCTTGCGGCAAGACCTCCTGATTTTACAAATTTACATATTATACTTGCAAAACTTTTCAGTATATGGTTTCCATTCTGATAGCCATAACTGTCGTTTATTATGTGGAAACGGTCGATATCCAGCACTATAATCCAGTATGAACAGTCAAGAAGTCTGCACTGTTCATATGTTTCCTGCCCGATACCCATGAATTTGTTGCGGTTTGCTATTTCCGTAACTTCGTCTATGTATGCAAGGCGTTCAATAATAAGGTCTTTTTCGTGTTCTTCCGTACTGTCAATCAAAGCACCACTGAAAACGGGAAGTTTGTTTCCTGAATGGTTCATGGGTTTGTATCTGTATGAATACCAGTGATATAAGCCGTCCGCCGATTTTATACGCAGTTCAACTCTTTTTACTTCATTACTGCTGTCTGTTCCTGCCGATTTTATCGCACTGTCGAATTGCAGACGGTCATTTGTGTGAATGAGTGAACGGAGAGTCTTTATACTTATATTACTGCTTTTAAGACCAAGCATTCTGACTGTCTCGGACGACGCAATATAATTTACCATATCATTTGATACAAGTATTCCTATTTCCGCAAGGCTCATTGAATAATTGAAAAGGTCGTTTGTGCTTGCGAGATTAAGACGCATTTTCTTGATTTCGGTCAGATTGAAGCCTGTACTCAGATACAGGGAGAGATTTTTTTTCTTTTTGATAAGGGATGTACTCCATGCAATAGTAGTCAGGGAATTGTTTGCGTTGGTGAAACGGGCTTCATGTGAAGTATTGTCGATAATCTTCTGTATATTCTCTTTTTCAAGACTGTCAATGCCAAAAGCCTTCATTATTTCTGCCCTGTGGTCGAAATCCGTACCTTGTATGCCGAGAAGTTCACGCATATGTTTATTCATGTATACTGCTGAAAAGTCGTCAGTCCATATAATCATTTCGGTATTCAGATTTTCCGAGATGCCCGCAATATCTCCTGCATCGACGGAGGACTTGTGTTTTCTGTAGAGCCATGCCGACAGTGCAAGAATCAGTGAAAGGAATACTATAGTGGAAATATAGGTAAATATTATCACAGATGTTATTTCAGGAAAAATATGTGTGTAGCCGATAACAAGGGAAGTTGCAAGAGTAATTATAATAGCTGCCGCAAGCGGACTGTTGAGTTTCATAATTTACCACCTCCGTAAACCAAATATATTATAGCAAAATTTACCGAAAATGTCAATGATAAATTTCTGTTTGAATACAAAATAAATAAAGTTGCCGTAAAATTACAGAAATTTATCACGCAATATACACTTTTATATATTATAATGCTATAATTAAAAAGACGGACAGGCAGTCCGTAAAAAAATTTTGAAGTGAGAGGTGTTTTTTATGGCACACATTTTAGTTGTGGACGATGAAACGAATATAAGAAAGGTGGTGCGTGAGTATGCCGAGTTCGAGGGCTATGAAGTCACCGAAGCCGAGAACGGCATGGAAGCGGTGAAACTCTGTCATGAAAATGATTATGACCTTATTATAATGGACGTTATGATGCCGAGGCTTGACGGATATTCAGCGTGTAAGGAAATCCGCAAGACAAAGAATATACCCGTTATAATGCTTTCGGCAAGGGGCGAGGAATATGACAAGCTTTTCGGCTTTGAAATCGGTATTGACGACTATGTTGTGAAACCTTTTTCACCGAAGGAGCTTATGGCAAGAGTAAAAGTGGTTCTGAAAAGAAATACAACGCATGAAGAAGTTTCCTCTCTTGACAAATATGTGTTTGAGGGTCTGGAAGTGGATATTTCGGGACGTGAAGTGTACGTTAACGGCGTAAAGGCTTCTATGACACCTAAAGAATATGACCTGCTTTTCTATCTTGTCAAAAACAGAAATATCGCACTTACAAGAGATAAACTGCTTGAAGAGGTCTGGGGCTACGACTTTTTCGGCGACGACAGAACAGTTGACACACATATAAAAATGCTGAGGAACAGTCTTGGCGAATACAGAAAATTTATTGTTACTCTGAGAGGACTGGGATATAAATTTGAATTTATTTCGTAAAATAAAAAGCCTTAACAGCCGTGTTCCGCTCCGTCTGAAAGTATGGGGGCATTTCGTTGCCTTTATAATACTTGTATTTGTACTTATGTGGATATTTCAGATATTTTTTCTTGAGAGTTTTTACGAAAAAATGAAAACACGTGCTGTTGCAGAAAGTGCCGAATCTATAGTTGCTTCCTATGAAAACGACTACAGAAACGGCAGTAAATCCAATTTTATCGAAAATTATTCACAGACGGCTGTTGACAATGATTTATGTGTTGAGATTCTTGACAGGTACGGCAGGTCTATATATTCAAAGGACGTTCTCGGTGACTGTCTTGTCCACGGCAAAGAAAACAATACATATTTATTTCTAAATGAAATAAGAAAAACGGGAAAGTCAAAAATATTATATAAAGTCAACAATCCGAAAAGCCACAATGATATGCTTATATATATGTGTGTACTCGGAAGCGTCGGCTCTCCCGAAGGCTATCTTGTTCTTAATTCGGAACTTGTTCCCGTAGGCTCGACCGTTTCAATAATAAAACGTCAGCTTGTAATGATAACGGTTATACTTATTATAATAGCGGCGTTTATTTCGGTCTTTCTTGCGAACATAATTTCACGCCCGATTGACAGAATAACAAAGTCAGCTGAAAATCTTGCAAAAGGCGACCTCAACACAAAGTTTGACGGCAGAGGGTATCTCGAATCAAAAAAACTTGCCGATACCCTTATGTATGCGGAAAAGGAACTTTCAAGAGTTGATACAATGCAGAGGGATTTGATAGCAAACGTTTCCCATGACCTCAGAACGCCCCTTACAATGCTTAAGGCATACGCAGAAATGATACGTGACCTTTCAGGTGATAATCCTGTAAAGAGAAACGAACATCTTGAAATCATAATCAATGAAACAGACCGTCTTTCCGCTATGGTAAACGATATTCTTGACCTTTCAAAACTCGAAAGTGGTAAACAGAAACTTAATCCTTCCGAATTTGAGATAGGTGCAAAGCTTAACGCAATTATAGGACGTTTTAAAGGTATTTCAGATAAAATGGGATATCATATCCACTTTACACCTGATGCGGAAAAAATAGTATACTGCGATATTGTGAAGATTGAGCAGGTTATATATAACCTTATAAACAACGCTATAAATTATACGGGTGCAGACAAACAGGTTTATGTGCGTCAGATTAATCAGGCAGACGGCGTACTGATTGAAGTAGAGGACACGGGCGACGGTATCGAGGAAAGCAAGATAAAACTTATATTTGACAAATACTACCGTTCCGAAAATCACAAAAGGGAAGTTGTCGGCACGGGGCTTGGACTTTCAATTGTAAAAGCCGTTCTGAAACTTCACGGCTACGATTACGGCGTAAGAAGCACACTCGGAAAGGGTTCTGTATTCTGGTTCAGAATAGATAACATGAGCAGATTCTGAAAAGTTATTATTGCTGATTTTCACATAATTTTCATTTTTACATCATGCATCTGACATATAATAAGTGTATTATATAGGTGCTGAAGGAGAAATCCCGAAGTTGTTTTTTTCATGGTTGATGCAGTGCTTACCCCAGCACTGCATTACAAAATCCCCAATAATCCCTATATCATGGCAAATGGACTTCCTTAAAAGGAAGTCCGTTTGTTTTCCGTACGAATAAGGAGATGTGTTTTATGAAAGTTTCAATTTATTCACGTGAGGAAATCGAGGAAATTATAGATTCGGGGGAGTTTCCCGAAAATACCGCCGTTATAAGCTACTATGACCCGAAAATAAAAAGAATCGACAAGGACTATACCCATGTCGATTATGACGGAGTATGCGAAAATGTCTTTTACAGCGAGCTTGACGACCTTGACCTTGAATGTCTTAAATCAAAAGGATATACATATGATACATATTTCCCTGAAACCGACAAAATGGCGGAGTTCATTTACAATGCCTACAATAACGGTATGGATATAATCTGTCAGTGTGAATACGGTCAGAGCAGGAGTGCGGGAACTGCCGCCGCCATTCTTGAACATTTCTATAAAAGCGGTATATGGGTGTTTGCGGACTACAAACGTTATCCGAGTAGGGTGGTATTTCATAAAATATTTGACGCACTCGAAAAATACGGAAAAAAATAATTAAATTTCCTGAAAACTATTGACATTTCTGAATTTCCGAGTTATAATAATATCATAACCTTATCAAGAGTGACGGAGGAAACAGGTCCGATGATGTCCGGCAACCTTCCGCTTTGGCGGAAAAGGTGCTAATTCCTGCGGTTTATCCGGCAGATGAGGATTTTTTCAGAAATCAGAGCGTTCCGGAAGCGGAACGCTTTTATTTTTTCAGGAGGAATGTTTTATGAATAGATTTTTTTTCACTTCAGAATCAGTTACTGAGGGTCACCCCGACAAAATATGTGACCAGATTTCCGACGCTGTTCTTGATGCAATTCTTGAACAGGATAAAAACGGTCGTGTTGCCTGTGAAACAGCGGTAACCACTGGTATGATACTTTGTATGGGTGAAATTTCTACGACTGCAAAAGTCGATATTCCTAAAATTGCACGTCAGGTTGTTGCCGACATCGGTTACGACCGTGCAAAATACGGTTTTGATGCCCACACCTGTTCTGTTATTACAAGTATTGACGAACAGTCCGCAGATATTGCAATGGGCGTTAACGAGGCTTTCGAGTACAGAGAAGAAAATTCAGAAAACGACGGTCTTTCAAACGGTGCAGGTGACCAGGGTATTATGTTCGGTTTTGCCTGCAATGAAACTCCCGAACTCATGCCGCTGCCTGTTTCACTCGCCCACAAACTTGCAATGAAGCTTACGGAAGTGAGAAAAGACGGCACTCTTCGTTATCTCCGTCCCGACGGCAAAACTCAGGTTACCGTTGAATATGTTGACGGCAAGCCTGCAAGAATTGATGCCGTTGTTGTATCTTCACAGCACTCCGCAGACATCTCACTTAGTCAGCTCCGCAAGGATATTGAAGAATTTGTTATCAGAGCGGTTATTTCAGAAGACCTTATTGACGAAAACACTAAGATTTTCATAAATCCGACAGGTCGCTTTGTAATAGGAGGTCCGCAGGGTGACAGCGGTCTGACGGGCAGAAAGATTATAGTTGATACATACGGCGGTTATTCACGCCACGGCGGTGGGGCTTTCAGCGGTAAAGACCCGACGAAAGTTGACAGAAGTGCGGCATATGCGGCAAGATATATTGCAAAGAATATAGTAGCGGCAGGACTTGCTGAAAAGTGTGAAGTACAACTTTCATATGCGATAGGCGTTGCAAAACCTGTGTCGATACTTGTTGACACTTTCGGTACTGGAAAAGTTTCGGAAGAAAAGCTTTCGGAAGCTGTCGGAAAGGTGTTCGACCTCAGACCGACTGCTATCATCGAAATGCTTGAACTCAGAAAACCGCAGTACAGAAAACTTGCCACATATGGTCATATGGGCCGTGAAGAACTTGGTGTGGCATGGGAAAAGACCGACAAGGCTGAACTTATTAAATCGGCTCTTTCATAAGGAGGGGTATAATGAAAAACTATGCTGAAATAAAATTTGAGAATCCTGTACTTGCGGAAATACTTCATGTTTCGGATTTCGGAAAATATGATTTGAAACTTGATACTGTTGTGCCTGCCGAATCTCCCAGAAATGCCGTTGACGTTCTTAATATGCTTTTTGTACTGCTTGAAAAGAATCCTGATACACCTGCTGGTCGTGTCTATATGGCGAATCGGGAGGAAATACTTCACCGTACAATGAACAGTCTTTCAGATGTTATTGACCGTTTCAGTAATATTAAAGTTGCCATAACGACCACTACAACGGACGAAGAAGGAAATACTCTTGAAACAAAGGCGGTTACAAACATAACAATATCTGAATTGACGGAAAACTGATGTAAAAAAGGGGGCAGTTAAAAAAGCTGTCCCTTTTCTTTGAGGTGATTGAATGAAAAGAATTTTGTGTCTGCTTGCCGTTATTATGCTTACTGCCTGCGGAAATAAAAATGAAGCTTCTGTGAATCCTCTCGGAAGTATTGAAAAAGAAACGTCTGCAACGGTTTCACAGACCGTTACCGAAACTACTGCGGAAAATACTGTCACTCAGACAACTACACGCAGTACAGTAAAAAAATCCGAAAAGTCAGAGCCTGTTATTGTGGACGTTCCGTATTATTCACAGAAAGACTACCCGACAGGCTGTGAACTTGTGAGTATGTCAATGGTTCTTGCATTTTACGGATTTGACATAAAAGCAGGTGACATTATAAAGAAAGGTTATCTTGAATCTGTTGAAATCCATACCAAAGACAAGAAAAATCCTGTGAAATACGGCGGCGACCCGAATCTTGTATTTATAGGCAATCCCAATAAAAACAGCGGTTACGGCTGTTTGAGCGGTGCGGTCAGACTGGCTTTGCGGAATTATCTTAATGAACAGGAAGAGAAGCATGATAAAAGGTACAGAGTAAAAAATATAGGTGGTATGTCGCTTGACGAGATATGTGAAAATTACATAGACAATGGAATCCCCGTTGTTGTATGGTGCAGTATATATATGAAACCTACTTTTACGAATCTCAGAAACAGCTGGATTATAGAAAGCACGGACGAGCGTTACATATGGAAATCAAACGAACACTGCCTCGTGCTTGTGGGCTATGACGACGAAAACTATTATTTCAATGACCCGCTTGTAAAAAAGAATACAAAATATATGAAACGTCTTGCCGAAAGACGTTATTGTGAAATGGGTATGCAGGCGATTGCAGTTGAGGAGGTCAGTCCATAACTATACAGTGTCTTAATTCAAGAAATTCGCCGTCACTCAGGGTTATTTCGTTTGTGATATTCTCCATGTAACCTCCCCATGATTCGAGGATTCCCGATTCTTTCGTTACAGCTCCCACTGCATTTATACTTGAATATATATACCACTCAGCATTATCAGACATATCACCGAATATCTCAGAGGGACTTTCAAGATGATACGTACCTGCTTCAATGTCACGACCGACTATAAACATACCGTCTGTTGTGTGTGGGTCGTTGACGATTTCAGGGTGCATATCGAGATTGTAGGCGTTTGCCCACGAAAAATCAAGATAGCCGTTTCCTGAGATTTCAGCTATCCGTGAACCGTCGAAATGCACATATGCGGAAGAAATCTGATTGCTGCACGAGGGGTCGGAATAAACGCCCTGTACTCCGTGACCGTTTGAAAGTTCGGGAATAAAAATATATATTCCCTCGGGAATGTCAACGCCTATCTGATAAGTCCCCGACGGAAAAATACCGTTTTCCTTGAAAGATTTGTTTTTGTCATATACTGGACGCTCGTCAGCGGTTTCTTCATTGTGGTGACTTTCGTGATGTTCATTATAATTATTGTATTCTACTATTGCGTACTCGGCAGGCGACTGTATATGACTTCTTTTGCTGCCATTGTTAGCTAAAACAGCCATTACAATAAAATTAACAGAACATACCGCAAATGCACCTGCCAATATTGTACGCAGGAATTTTTTCCTGTGTTTTATTACAGGCATACTTATTGTGCTTTCGGATTTTTCGGACTTGTATATTATTTTCGGCGGAGCAGATTTGTTGTTTACTGGCATATCACAGTATTCGCATATTTCACCGAAAACGTGAGCCCCGCAGTGTTCGCATATAGTCATAAAAAATCACCTCACTTATATTATATAAAATCAGTTTTATAATTTCAAGTGACAAATGTCATTTTTTTCTATTATATCACGGAAATATGCAATAATCAAGTTACAATACCATTAAAATAATCTTAACAAATTCTTAAAAACCACAAAAAAATAAAGGACATTCCCGAAAGAATGTCCCATATTTCATAATGTAACTATTATGCTCTTTCAACCTTACCTGAACGTAAACATCTTGAGCAAGCGTAAACATGACAAGGAGTACCCTTGACGATAGCCTTAACACGCTTTACGTTAGGCTTCCATGTTCTGTTAGTACGTCTGTGTGAGTGGGAAACCTTTATACCAAAAGTTACACCCTTTCCGCAGATTTCACATTTTGCCATTAGGCTGCACCTCCTTATCTTTTATAAAAAGTCAACATGATTATTCTACCACATCTTATAAAAAAAATCAAGTGTTTTTTGAAAAAAAATGAAAAAAATTTTTTGTTTCATGAAATTTACTCAGATTACTTGAAAAAATAATCATAATGTAGTATAATAAAAAGTAATTAGCTGTGGGAATTTATACCTTTACAGTTAAAAAATTATTCAAAGAAAGGATAACTATGGAAATTACTTCTTTTCTCAGACTGTTTTCGAGAGTGATAACATTGTTTCTTGTTCTGCCTGTTCACGAGGCGGCACACGGTCTTGTCGCAAAGTGGTGCGGTGACGATACGGCAGAACGTGAGGGGAGAATTACTCTCAATCCGTTTGCACACCTTGACCCTCTCGGCTCAATACTCATTGTGCTTTCAGGTTTCGGCTGGGCTAAACCTGTTCCGGTAAATCCTCTGCGTATGAAAAAGTACCGTGCGGGTTTTGCACTGACAGCTCTGGCAGGTCCTATTTCAAATTTCATAGCGGCGTTTATTGCAATACTTGTATGGGCATTGCTGTTATGTACGGAATCGGGAATGACTGCTTATCTTTCGGGTGAGATAACCCCGATGTACAGTGTGCTTCTTTTATTGCAGTTCCTTTTCAGCGTCAATATAGGTCTTGCACTGTTCAATCTCATACCGTTTCCGCCTCTTGACGGATTCAACGTACTGCGTTATTTTACAAATGAGAAATTTGACCGCTGGTTCTATATGCATCAGCAGCAGTTACAGTGGGGTTTTCTTATTGTAATACTTGTGCTGAACTATATTCCTTCGCAGTATAATATCCTTGTCATTGCGAACAACTTTATAAGTGACAAGATGCTTAATCTTGTGTGGCAGATTCCTATGCACAAGTGGGGCGTTGCATAAATGGAAAAAATGTCATTCAGGCTTGAAAGTTTTGAAGGACCTCTTGATGTCCTGCTGAACCTTATAAACAGACACAAGCTTGATATATGTGATATTGAAATTTCGGCACTTCTTGAACAGTATCTTATCTTTATGGACGAATGCCACGAGCAGAATCTTGAACTTGCAGGGGAGTTTCTTGAAATGGCAGCACGTCTTATCTATATAAAGACCGCTTCTCTGCTTCCTCAGCCCGAGGAGGCGGAGAAAATGAAAAAGGAACTTGAGGGGGCATTAATTGAGTACTCCATGTGTAAGCTTGCCGCTGTAAGACTTTCCGAAAAGTATACGGGTGACATATTTGTGCGTACTCCTATGAAGATAAAGTCTGATTCGGTATACAGTCTTGTTCACAGTCCCGACCGCCTTGTTACAGCCTATCAGGGACTTTCAGGCAGGAAGGTCAGAAACGAAGTGCAGGAAAACAGGATTGAAAATAAAATAAATTCAGTTGTGAAAAGACGTATAGTTTCGGTAATGTCCAAAGTTGTCCATGTTCTGAGGGAACTTTACAGCACGGGAGAAGTCTGTATGAACAGTCTTTATGATGGTGTAACGGACAGGTCGGCAAGGGTTGCAACGTTTCTTGCCGTGCTGGAGCTTACACGTTCAGGCAGGATATTCATAAGTGATGACAACACAAAAGTCTTCATAAAGGAAAGAAAGGATGGTAAAAATTCTTGGAAATCAAAGAAAAACTCGGGGCAATAGAAGCCATTCTTTTTGCAGGCGGTGAACCTGTGGAGATATACCGTCTTTCAGAGGCAAGCGGAGTTGATACCGCAACACTTTCGTCCATGATAAAACTTCTTAACGAGCGTTACAGCGACTGCGGAAGCGGAATATGTATAAAGAAACTGGAAAACAGCTATCAGATGTGTACCCGTGAGGAATTTGCACCGTATATCCGCAAGGCGCTTGAAACAAAAAAATCTTCTCCGCTGTCTGACGCAGCTATGGAGGCACTGACAATAATTGCCTATAATCAGCCTGTTTCAAAGGGATTTGTCGGAAACGTGAGGGGAATTGACAGCTCGTCCGTTATTAACAATCTTGTGGAAAAAGGTCTTGTTGAGGAGGCAGGACGGCTTGATGTTCCTGGGAAGCCCATTGTTTACAGGACAACAGCCGTTTTTCTCAGGTGTTTCGGACTTAGTTCAATTTCTGATTTGCCTGCCCTTACAGGTCAGACGGAAATTGACATCGACAATAATGAAAATCAACATAAGGAGCTGTGAGAATTGATTATAATTAAAATTCTGCTGTATATAATTCTTGCTGTTCTGGGCGTTGCCGTGCTTTTCGTTATACTTTCACTTGCACTTCCTGCTGTTGTAAAGTTAAGTTTCACAGGCGGTAAGTTTGAATATAAAGTAAAGTTTTCACTTATACCGCTTATGGATTCTGACGGCGGCGGTCTGCTCAACTGGTTGAGAAAACGCAGAAAGAAAAATAAAAAGCCTGAACCCGATGAAGATGATGATGTGTTTTCTTACAATGAAGATTTTTTTGATGACGAATCATACGACTTTACAGACACCGCTGAAGATGACGACGAAGCGAAAGAAAGTCCGCAGCTTTATGAAGATGATACGGAAGAACAGGACGAAAATGCGGTGCGTACGGAAAAAATCAAAAGAATCAGAGACAGAAAACATCATAAAAATGATGATAAAGATGTTGATAATGACGAAGATGAATATTATGTCTTTGATGACGAAGATGAAAATGATGATGATGAAAAAGAATCGGATAACGGCAAATCCCTTATGGACAAGCTGGATTTTCTGCTTGATGTCTGGGACTGTGGCGGAAGACCTCTTCTTAAAGTTTTCAAGGGTGTTCATTTTCATGATGTTTTTATAGATTTTATCGTTGCCGACGAGGACGCTTATAAATGTGCCATGAATTATGGTATTGTAAGCGGTACGGTTTGGAACGTTCTTGCATGGCTGGGCGAAGCCTGCACTGTAAGCTATAAAACAGTTGACGTGCGTTGCGGGTTCTCGCTTAAAAAATCGCAGTGGGACGCATCATGTGTTGTGAAGTTCCGTCTGCATACGCTTGTGACGGCAGGAGTGTGGTTTCTGACAACATATATCTTTAAAATATTTTTACCTGAAAAGTTAAAGAAGAAAAAAGAAAAAAAATCTGCCGAAAGGCAAAAGTGAGGTTTTAATATATGAATAACGGCAAAACACCAATCAGTGATATTTTAGGAATTTCAATGGAAAAAATAAAGGAAATGGCTGATGTCAATTCTGTTATCGGTGAACCGATAAAGCTTGATGACGGTACAACC
>CAMWVV010000063.1 GCA_947177755.1 uncultured Ruminococcus sp.
ATTGACAACAGTCTGAAAATATGATATATTAAACATATGAACAAGTATTCATATTATGAAAGGACTGATTTTCATGACCAAGACTTACATTGTAAATAATCTTGACTGCGCCCACTGCGGTGCTAAAATCGAATCGCTTATAGCAGATATGCAGGGGATTGAATCGGCTGTACTTAATTTCCCTCTTAAAAAACTTTCAGTGACAGGAGACATTGATGAAGACACACTTGAACTCATGAACCGACTTGCAAAGAAAGTTGAAGCAGAAGTTGAAATTGTACCGACTGAAAAAAAGATTACAAAAAATTATACTATAAATAATCTTGACTGCGCTCACTGCGGTGCTAAAATTGAGGCACTCATAGCAGATATGCAGGGAATTGAATCGGCTGTACTTAACTTCCCTCTTAAAAAACTTTCAGTGACAGGAAATATTGATGAGGACACACTTGAACTCATGAACGCACTTGCACAGGCAATTGAAGCAGAAGTCGAAATCGTACCGTATGAAGAAAAAGCACCTGCTCAGGAAAATGCCGAAAAAGAAGAAAATCCGCTCCGTGAAATAATACCGCTTGCTGTCGGAATTATACTTTTTGTATCGGCACTGCTTACGGAAAAATTCACACAAATAAAAGTACTCCCTCTACTGCTGTTTATTTCGGCATACTTAATACTCGGATTCAACGTAATAAAGTCTGCCGTAAAAAATATAGGTTCAAAAAATTTCTTTGACGAAAATTTTCTTATGACCGTCGCAACAATAGGAGCGTTTGCACTCGGTGAATACGCTGAAGCGGTTGGTGTTGTGTTGTTTTTCCGTATAGGAGAACTTTTTGAAGACTACGCCGTATCAAAAAGCAGAAAGGCAATAACAGGCATTGCAGGTCTTAAAGCCGACTATGCTGATGTGCTTGTAAACGGCGAATACGTCCGTACACCTGCCGAAAATATAAAAGTCGGGGATATTCTGCGTATAAAAGCAGGCGAACGAATAGCGGTTGACGGAACAGTTGAATCAGGCGAATCAAGAATAGATACATCTGCCGTAAACGGCGAACCTGTTCCGCTTACAGTCCGCAAGGGAGATACAATAATGTCGGGTTGTATAAATCTTTCGGAAAGCTTCACACTCCGTGCGTCCGCATCTGCTGACGAATCAATGATTGCAAAAATTGCAAAGGCTGTTGAGAACGCTTCTGCCTCAAAACCACAGATGGACCGCTTTATAACACGTTTTTCAAAAGTATACACACCCATAGTAATTATAACTGCACTCCTCACGGCAATAATTCCGTCACTCATAACTGGCAACTGGAGCAAGTGGATATATTCCGCACTTACATTCTTAGTAATAAGCTGTCCATGTGCGTTGGTTCTGAGCGTACCGCTGGCGTACTTTTCGGGAATAGGTGTTGCCTCAAAACTCGGTATACTGTTCAAGGGCGGTTCAGCAATTGAAATACTTGCCAAAGTAAAAACCATAGCTTTTGACAAGACAGGTACACTCACAAACGGTAGTTTCACCGTTACCGAAATAAAGCCGTACAGCGATATAACACCCGAAAATCTGATTAAAATATGTGCTTCATGTGAACAGTCGTCAACTCACCCTGTAGCTGAAAGTATAGTAAATTACTGCCATGAAAATTCAATTGCAATCGTAAACCCCGACAAGTCAGCTGAACTCGCAGGACGTGGAATATCAGCATCAGTAAACGGCTGTAACGTGCTTTGCGGAAATGAAAGACTTATGAACGAAAATAATATATCTGTTTCGGAATACGGCGGAAAAGTAAAAGGCAGTGTTGTATATGTTGCAGTTGACGGAAAAATCATCGGCAGGATAACAGTTTCAGACACCGTTAAAAAGACCTCCGCAGAAGCTGTTTCCGCACTTAAATCAATGAAAATACACACAGCTATGCTTACAGGCGATAAGTCCGAAAATGCCGAATCCGTCGCCGAATCCCTCGGAATTGACTATGTAAAGGGCGATTTGCTTCCCGACGGAAAACTTTCGGAAATTGAAAAAATGCGTGATGAATACGGTTCGGTAATGTTCATAGGCGATGGTATAAATGACGGTCCTGTCCTCGCAGGTGCGGACATCGGCGGTGCTATGCAGAACGGTTCTGACCTCGCACTTGAAGCAGCAGATGCAGTTTTCATGAACTCAGAACCCGAAGCCGTTGTGAAAGCCAAAAAAATCGCTGACAGAACTCTTTCAGTAGCATATCAGAATATTATTTTTGCACTTGTCATAAAAGCTGTTGTACTCATTCTCGGACTTGTCGGTCACCCTAATATGTGGCTTGCGGTCTTTGCGGACTCAGGCACGGCAATGCTTCTTATATTAAATTCAATAAAAATTCTCAGTACAAAAAATACCGATAAAATTCACGGGCAGTCATAACGACTGCCCATTTTCAATATATTATATAAAAAATACTTTACAAAGTAAATTGTTTATGATATACTTTTTATATAAAACACATATAAAGGAGATAACATGAAAAAAATTTTATTTGCAGTTACTGCACTGTGCCTTACCGCAGGCTGTTCCGAAGAAGTTAAGTCACTTCCGACAAACGTCACAATACCATCTGTTTCGGAAACAACATCAGTCACAGATACCTTAACCACAAAAAAAGAAAACACCACAAAAGAACTCACAACAAAAACTTCCGAAGAGTCTGCCTTAAAAGCAAACGTTGAACCGCCCGACAATCTGATTCTTGAAACACGTGAAAATATTGAAGTATACGAAAAAATAACAATTGCGGATTTGGTCACGGAAACAAACGTTGAAATCCTTAACGGCGACAGAGTTATAGACACAAGCCAAATCGGTGAATTTGAAGTATACATAAACTGTATGTACGAAAAGGGCGAGTTTCAGCAGAAAGTCAATTACACTGTTTCCGATACAACCGCCCCTGTTCTGCTTAATATGGGCGTTTCACCATATGTGAAAAAGGGCGAAACATTTGACCTAAAAAAAATAGTTGGGTATGCCGATAATTACGATTCTTCGCCCGTTCTTTCATATGACGGAACAGTTGACACCGAAAATATAGGAAATTATTCAATAACCGCAAGTGTTACGGACAGCTCGGGTAATCAGACATCATGGGACATGACCGTTGTCGTTTTAAATGAAATTCCATCTCCTGCCGCTTCTAACGATGACAACAACGACGGAACACAGTTCACAGACTTCATAAATACATATGAGGGTGATAACAGAAAATTCGGCATAGACGTTTCAGCATGGCAGGACAATATAGATTTCAATGCTGTAAAGGACGCTGGCTGTGATTTCGTCATAATAAGAATGGGATATTTCTATGACGAAATAAAAATGGACGACTGGTACACCGAAAATATAAGAAAAGCCCGTGATGCAGGTCTTGAAGTCGGCGTTTACTTCTATACTACCGTAAATTCTGCCGACGGTGTTAAAGAACTCGCCGAATACATTTCAGAACAGCTTGACGGACAGGAGCTTGACTTTCCCGTTGCGTTCGACTGGGAAGAATTTACGACGTTTCAGGAATACGGACTAAGCATACACGACCTCAATGAACTTTTCAACCTGTTTTGTGCAGAAATGGAAAATTACGGATATTCTGCAATGCTTTACAGCAGTAAGAACTTTCTTAATAACTTCTGGATAAATGAATATAAACGTCCTGTATGGCTTGCACACTTTGTGGACGATACCGATTATACAGGTGACTATTTCATGTGGCAGGCAAGTTCTACAGGTCGCATTGACGGAATTGATGGCTATGTTGACATGAATATTCTTTACACCGACAAAATTTCATAATAAAATAATGACTGCTGTATGTCTGATACAGCAGTTTTTTACAGGGAGTTAATTTCATGAAACTATTGATTAATGACATTGAAAGTATCAAACATCTGTCAGGATTTGCAGAAATTTCTGAATATAGCGATAAACAGATTAACAGGCTTTACAATAATTACATATTTCTTTATGAATATCATAATATTATTTTAAGATTACATAATATAAGTCAGAAATGTATTCTTTACAGCGAATATTACTGGGGAGCTATGTTTATAAATGCTTATCGGAAAAAATATGGCACAGACACCGGATTTGAACAATTTCATTTCAAGTTAACAGACCGTATAGAACATACTTTGGGAAATGTTGATATTACACTGCTGGAAAAAATCGAATCAACAGTATATGCCAAGTAGCGAGTAGTATTTTTCTACCGATATTGCAAATAAAAATTTTTAATAAAAATCATAATTTACGGCGATATTTTGTAGGAGTTACACCAACAATCTTCTTGAACTGACGCATAAAATGCTCCTCATTGTCATAACCGCACATAGCTGATACCTGTGAAATCGTGCATGAAGTTTCGCTGAGTATCTCCTTTGCCTTTTCAATTTTTCCGCTGATAACGTCCGAAATACATGAAACACCGAACATTTCACGGTAAATATGCTGAAAATAAGACCTCGACATATTAACGTCCGCCGCCATAGCGTCAACATTCCACTTCATCTGCGGATTCCTGTAAACTTTTTCCCTGAGTTCAATAAGAGCGGTGTAATGTGGGTCAACAGTCTGCTGTGAACTATCACGCCTTCCCGAAACATCACTTATTTTAAGTAGCAGGGTTTTCATAAGTGTGTCAATCATTTTACTTCGTCTGGAACTCAGCGAATAGTATTCGGAAGCAATATTCCTTATAAGACTGCTGATAAATTCCGACTCCGAAAACTTCACGGGACGGTTGAACGGCAGTTCAAAAGCATCAAAAAACTCGCCGTCACCGTCTTTGTCAAAACAAATCCAGTCACATATAAAAAAACCGCCATCCGCACGGTATTCCTGTACGCAGTTATCGTTAAACAGCATAAAAGTATAAGGAGGTACATAAAAGTCCATACCGTTCACACGGAAAACAACACTGCTTTTTACAAGAATAAGCATAAAAACATTCTTTTCGGGTTCACGGTATACGCTGTAATCACTGCCGTAAACCGAATTAAAGCCTATACAGCGTATATTCACAAAACATCAATTCCTTTCAGCAATAAAACGCCATTCTATATTTTTCCAGTAATCTCCTGCATAGTCGATTCCGACCCTTGAGTCAGTTTTTATTTCGGGTCTGAATCCGTCGTCCTCAATCCATATATCAGGATTTCCGCATATTTTACAGTTATTAAAACTGCCGTTGATTTGCAGATATTTTGTAAGCTTTGCAGGACCGTTGTGAACCTTTCCAGCACGGACAAGCACACACTGCGGATTATCTTTTTCACCTGTAGTAATGTTCATAAGCCAGTGAATACCATAACAAAGATACACATAAATCATACCGCTTTCACCATAAAGAATTTCGGTGCGTTTTGTCCTGCCCTTTGATGCGTGACAAGCCTTATCCTCCTCACCTCTGTAAGCTTCTGTTTCGGAAATTCTTTCCTTTATAATTGTACCGTCCGACAGTCTGCGGACAAGAATCTTGCCCACAAGGTCAGGGGCTACTTCAAGACAGTCACGTCTGAAAAAATTTTCTGAAAGTTTCTTATTCATAAAATTACACCTTTAGTTTATTTTCAAGTTCAGTGTCAGGCTTGACAAAAGCAGTTTTATAGTTAGTGAATATAACTTTTCCTGGTTTTGCACCGGACGGCTTTTTCACGTATCTTGCAAGACAATAGTCTACTGGTACAAGATTTGAATCACGTCCTTTGCTGTTGACCGCCGCAATTACAGCAGCCTCTTCAATAGTATTGTCGGGAGGTGTCACACCGTCAGTAACTATAATAACGTGAGAGCCTGTTATAGTCTGCGTATGAAGCCATATATCATTTTTTTCGGCGAATTTAAGGGAAAGTTTGTCATTCTGATAATTATTCCTGCCGACAAGTATCGTGAAACCGTCGCTCGACCTGTACTCAATCGGCGGTAAAGCTTTGGGAGGTTTTACCTTACCGTTTACAGATTTAATATATCCCTGTTCACGAAGTTCAAGACGAAGCTGTATTATGTCGTTTTCAGAAGTCGCACGGCTAAGAGAATCAAAAACGCTGTCAAGATACTGTAACTCTTCTTCTCCCCTGCTTATCTGTTCGGCAAGTTTCTTTTCAGCGGTAACAGCCTTTTTGTACTCATTATAATAATGCTGTGCATTCTGTGATGGCGTTTTCCGTACATCAAGTTTAATTTCAATCTGCGGACATTTCTCATCATAGAAATTTTCGACAACCACCGTGCTGTTGCCTTTTTTTATTCTATACATATTTGCAGAAATCAGGTCACCGCAAAGTCTGAAATAATCCTTGTCGGCACACGCAGAAAGTTCCTCACGCTGTACGGATATTCTTCTTTCGGTACGGTCAATCAGATTGACAAGAAGTCTGAAAAGGTCGTTAGCACGCTGTTTTGTACGGGCTATACTGTCACGCTCGGAATAGAAATAATCAAGAAGTTCCGAAGCGGTGGAAATTTCCTTTGTATACATAAGATTCCCGAACTGTGAAAGTCTTATAAAAGAAAAATCTTTCAACATACCTTCTTTAGTGCTTGCGACATTAAAACAACATTCGCCGTTTAGTAACTGCTCACGGGTACGCTTTATAACAAACAGCAGACGGTCGAGTGCATCGCCGTCAACGTTTCCATCAAGATGTACGCCACGTCCCGCAAAAAAAGCCCACTCACGAGCAAGGACGGGAGAAATCCCCTCAAAGACACGTATAAGAGCCTTTGAAAGTTCAGCCGAACCGTTTTCACGCAGTTTCATAATAATCTGTTCCTGTTCGGCGTTCAGAAAATTAAGACGTTCACTTTTCGGCGGAAAAGTATATGTCATGGCAGGCAAAACCATTCTTTCACGGGACATCTCTCCGTCAACACGCTTTATACTGTCTATAATTCTGCCGTCACTGCCGATAATTATCAGATTTGAACATCTTCCCATAATTTCACACGCAAGCGTTACAACAACAACGTCGCCCAGTTCGTTCACACACTCAAAATCAAAGAAAAGTATACGTTCAAGACCGTCCTGACGTATATCAATCAGTTTACCGTTTCCGAGACGTTTTCTCAGAAGCATACAGAACATCGGCGGTGTCTGCGGATTGTCAACGCTTTTTTCTGTTATATGAACCCTTGCACTTCCCGCATTTGCCGAAATATAGAGTTTTTTACTACCTTGTCTTGTGCGTATTGAAATAATTATTTCTTCTCTCGACGGCTGATGTATTTTTTCTATACGTCCGCCGATTAGTTGTGTGAGTTCATTTTTTACTGCAAAGAGAAATGCTCCGTCCAAAGCCATAGAATCAGTCCTTTATACTTAATTTTGTTTTGTTATTAATATATGTAAATAAGCAGATTAAAAATAATTGTATACTTATGTAGAGAAGCCATGTTTTTTACTAAATCAGATAGCTTTTCATATTTTCAGACTTTACGATACATAAGAAGTTCAAAGTCCGCCGTTGTTTCAAGACTTTCAAGAACGGAAAGCCTTTCCTGCTGTTGCTGACCAGTTCTGTAATAATAAGGTGTCATGGAAAACAAAGACTGTATATCCTGCTGATTGTCAAGACGGAATTTATAAGTAATACGTTTTTTTCCGACAAGTCCGAAACCCTCCAGTGCATACGGTTTCACCTCGTTTTTATACGGCGTATCATAGACCGCCTGTTTGAGTTGCCACAGGTGCATTTCCGACGGAATCGCCATAATCATAGTACCACCCTTTTTCAGAACACGCTGAAACTCATCACTGCAATACGGTGAAAAAACCGTCACAAGAGTATCACATGAACTGTCCGCAACAGGAATGTGAAAAACGCTTGCGGTTGCCAGTGTTATATTTTTCTTACGCTTTGCGGCAAACTCAACGGCAGTCTTTGATATATCGATTCCGTATATTTCGGAGCTGTCAAGTTTATCGCTGATACCTGCCGTATAATAGCCCTCTCCGCAGCCTGCATCAAGAATCACACCGTTTTTCACTTTTTCACAGATAGCTTCACGCAACGGCGAGTAGTAGCCTTTTCCGAGAAAATCACGTCTTGCCTGCACCATAAGTCTGTTGTCGCCGTGAACAGTCTTTCCTACGTGTTTTGAAAGCAGAAGATTCACATAACCGCTTTTTGCAATATCAAAACTGTGATTTTTCGGACAAACATAAGTTTTTCCCGAAATGCTTAACTTTTCACTGCATACGGGACAAATAAGAATACCCATTTTTTCACCTCAGAGATAAACAGCAGGGTCAAGGGACGTTTCACCTATAATAACCTCAAGCTGTGGGAACTTTTCTTCAATAACACAGCGTAATTCTTCAAGCACAATATTCTCAGTATTGAAGTGACCGCAGTCAAACAACGTAATATAGCGATTATTCGCATCAATCCATACATCGTGCTTTACATCTCCCGTAATAAGAGCATCACACTTTTTTTCTATGGCAAGGTCAAGCATAGAACCGCCCGAACCTGAACAGAACGCAAACCGCTTTATTCTGTGCGGAGTATAACGGTTCATTTTTATATGCTCACAGCCGAAAATATTTTTTAAAAGCAGACCGAATTTTTCGGAGTCAGTCTGTTCTTTGAGTTCACAAATCCAGCCGAGATTATTTCCGTTTCCGCAGTCCTCAAAGAACTTCGGTTCACCCTCAAATTCACAGTGTTCCGAAAGTTTTTTAAGAATAACACCATTCGTGCCGCCCTTTGCAATATCAAGATTCGTGTGCATACATATAGCCGCAATATCGCTGTAAATAAGTCTGAAAACAGGACTTTTTCTTGTGATTTTCTTCAGTGGGTGAAAGATAACGGGGTGGTGTGAAATCATAAGCTCCGCACCTTTGCACTCCGCCTCATAGATTGACGGAATAGTTATATCAAGAGCGAGCAGAACTTTACTGCACTTCATTTCATAACTTTCAACAAGCATACCCGAATTGTCCCACTTTTCCTGAACGTCAACAGGATAAATTTCATTCAGATAATTATATATCTCATTGTTTTTTACTGTACCTATACCGTTTTCCAGCTTATAGGCAAGTGCGGAAAAATGCACGGATTCCGCACGCATTCCGCCCTTTTCAAGTGCCGAACCTACTTTCCGCAGACGTGCCGCTTCATTACTGCGGTATTTCTGTGCCAGAGGGTCGTCCACACTGAAAAAACCTGCATACGATTCTGTTTCGGTCAGACGCTGAAATTGTCCGCTCCACTCCGCACACATAACAACATAAAGTTTTTCGCCGTCCTCTACAACTTTTTCTTCCGTAATGGCAAAATTGCTGTCATAAAGCCACTTTCTCAGAACTTCCGCCTTAGTCATAGGCTGAAGAATAAGACGCATTTCACTCTCTGCCAGCTTGTCGCATTTGTGAAGAATTTCCACGATAGTTTCTCCGCCCATACCTGCAATAACAATGTCGGAAACGCCGTCAAGAGGAACATTTTCAAGACCGTCCGACCTGATAAGTTCCACCTTGTCGGCAATGTTATATTTCTCAACGGTACGCTGTGCCGCTCCGAGCGGTCCGACTTTAATATCAGATGCTATAACTTTTTCACATTTACCGCTCTGAATAAGTTCGGCGGCGAGATATGCGTGGTCTGTGCCGACATCGCACACTATACCTTTACCGCTGACCATTTCAGCACACATTTTCAATCTGTTATCAAGCATTTTTACACCTCTTGTCAATAATAATTCAATATAAATACAAAAATACAGGCGTGCCTGAGCGACACGCCTCTGTATTACCTTGCAATTACTTTTTCTCAGCAAAATGAGCATTAAGCTTTTCAACGAGAGCGTCCGCATCTGTTCCGTGAACAGCACAGGCTTCCTCAATTGACTCGCCTCTTGAAGCGGGACAACCAAGACAGTGCATACCAATTTCAAGGAAATACGGAGCAACGTTGAAATCAGCGTCAAGAATATCGCCGATAATAGTTTCCTTAGTAATCTGCATGAAACATCGTCCTTTCTGTTTAACTATCCGCTAAAATCCACAGCACAGCATTTTCACACTGTGCCGTAAGATTATAAACAATTAAGCTTCATTCATTTTAGCAAAGCATTCACTACAGTAAACAGCTCTGCCTTCCTTGGGCTCAAAAGGAACTCTTGCTTCCTTACCGCATGAAGCACATACAGCGGTATACATAACTCTTTCTGTTCTGCCTGTATTCTTTCTTGCATCACGGCAGGGCTTGCATCTCTGCGGTTCGTTCACGAAACCTTTTTCAGCGAAAAATTCCTGTTCGCCTGCGGAGAAAATAAATTCGTTTCCGCATTCCTTGCAGACTAATGTCTTGTCTTCATACATATTTCAGTACCTCACTTAAAAAATTTTGACACGCTCTTCCGTCGGAAATAAGACGGTGGCTTCCTGCTCAAGTATGTTTTCACATACAGTATCAACAGGCTAACTCCGGTTGTTCTACGGTTTTTTGTAGGTTTATGTGCTGTTTCGCAATTATTTCATGTTGACCGGCTGAACGCCCCGAATATAAACGGTGTCACTGAGAGGATAACCTTACTTGAATCCCTTACTGTGAGCAATGCAAACTGCCACAGATTTTCCCGTCCGAATCAAAACAGACGGAAAACTCATTATTATAATCAGTACCGCTGTTTTTCACATAAAAAATATCGGTACAGTATAATGACTTTAACTTCTGCTAAAATCAGGTGTTTGAATTATTTGCTTCTGCCTCTGCCGCCTTGAGAAGTTCGTCCATACCCGACATATCAAAGCTGAAATTTTTCTTAGGCTGCTGTTTCGGCTGCGGCTTGGACGGTGCGGGAGCAGGTGCAGGCTTAACAGACTTTACAGCATTGTTATTACCGCCGAAATTATTATTTGCAGGTTTTACAGAATTATTTGGCTTAACCTGATTATTTGCAACCGTTTTTTTCGGAACTTCGGGGGCAGGTGCTGTCTTTTCTGCAACCGTCTTTACCTTTTCTGCGGCTGACTTAACGTCCGACATATCAACTTTCGGAGACTCCATTTTCTTTATGTCGTTGGACGCATTGGTGTCTATAGCCTTGCGTGCTTCACTTACAACGTCCTTAGCCTCATCAAGACGTGCCGTTATATCGCTGAACTTTGAATTTATGCTTTCAATTTCATTGAGGAGCATTTTACGTACAGTTGCAGACATTTCATTAACTGTATCAGCGTGCTTGTTGGCTTCGTCGATAGTATTTTTAGCCTTGACATTTGCATCTTTTATGCACGATTCGGCAGTTGTATTTGCAGCGGAAACAGTCTTTTCAGCTTCTGCCTTAGCATCACTGATGACCTTTTCAGCCTTTTCAGCAGCTTCTTTTGTAAGAGCATCTGCTTTTTCCTGTGCGTCGGCTTTAAGCTGGTCGGTAGTTTTCTGAGCTTGCACAAACAAATCACTAATCATGAGAGCAGGATTGCTTGCCTTTTCATTAAGATTTTTAATCTCATCGTCTTTCTTAGCGATTTCGGCATTTTTCTTAGCAATTTCCTCATCTTTCTTTGCAATAGCGGCTGCACTTTCCTTGGTGAGCTGAGCAATTTTAGCGTCCTTAGCGGCTGACTCCTGAGTTTTTTCCGCAATAGTCTTAGCTTTTGCAGCGAGGTCATTTGTCATTCTTGAAAGGTCCTGCTTAACCTTTGCAAGTTCAGCGGCATCATTATTATTGACAGGCTGTGTAGAAGCGGCTTTCTGGGCTGCTCTGAGCTGATTTTTCAGGTTTTCGATTTCTTTCTTTGCCGCATCAAGCTGTGCGTTGTTGACGGGAGCGGCGGCAGTACCTGCAACAACAGGTTTTCCTGCCTGAAGCTGAGCAATAGTCGTCTGAGCGGCTTCCAGTTCCTTTTTTGCGTTTCTCAAAGCATTATTTGAAGCATTGAGTTTTTCCTGTAAATTGTCAATCTGATTCTTATATTTTCTCACTTCATCATCATTACTTTTGGAAGGTCCTGCCTTTTTCAGCTTTTCGTTATCCTCCTGAAGCGAAAGAATCTTTGAATTAAGTTCATCAAGGTATGTAAGAACATCTTCTTTAACAAATCCGCCACCTATTTTGGTGGTTCGTAACACGGTTGGTTCGTCCATAAATTAGCAACTCCATTCTCCGCAAATCTTATGCGGCAAAATAAATAAAAAAGCAAGTTAACTGTTTTATTTTTCAAAACAGTCTCTTCATGTAAATTATAGCACAATTTATATAATAATTCAATTATTGAAATGTAGAATTTTTCGGTTGATTTTAGTGCATTTTACACTATCTTTCTTTAAAAAAGGGCAGCTTCAACAGAGAGAAGCTGCTCTGAAAAATTTTTTAATTACCGAGTATCTTGAAAATTTCATCAATATCCAAATCATTGCTTGAAGATGACCTCGAAGAACTTCCGCTCAGACCAAGCCCGTCAATAAGCGGATTGTCAATCTGCATAATATTTTCTTCCGGTGTCGGAACAGACGGCGGCGGAGGTGTCGGAGCAGACTGAGGAGCAGCTTTCTTTTCTTCTTCGGGTTCTTCTTCAGGAACGTCATAACCGTCTATACCGTCAAAACCTGCGGCAATAACGGTGATTGACATTTCGTCCTGCATATCTTCCTTGAAGGCAGTACCAAAGATAAATTCAACGCCCTCGGCGGCAGTATCCGTAATCATCTTGGTTGCGGCATCAACATCAGAAGAAAGAATATCCTCTGACATGGCAATATTAATGAGAAGTCTTTTTGCACCTGAAATAGAAGTTTCAAGAAGCGGGCTGGAAATAACTGCCGTAGCAGCATCTCTTGCCTTATCCTTGCCCGAACCATGACCAATAGCCATGTGGGCATATCCCGCACCCTTCATAATAGTTGAAACGTCCGCAAAGTCAAGGTTTATGTAACCTTCCTCAACAATAAGGTCTGAAATACTCTTCACACCTGTTTTAAGAACGTCGTCCGAAAGTGCAAATGACTGCATCATAGTAAGGGGCTTGTCAAGACCAACAAGAAGCTTTTCGTTAGGGATAACGATAAGTGAGTCAACATACTTTTTAAGTTCGGCAATACCTCTTTCTGCCTGAGCCATTTTCTGTTCTCTTTCAAAGAGGAACGGCTTTGTAACAACAGCAACTGTAAGTATATCCATTTCCTTTGCTATTTTAGCAACAACAGGAGCTGCACCCGTACCTGTACCACCGCCCATGCCGGCAGTAATGAAAATCATATCAGCACCTTTGAGATGTGTTTCAATTTCATCACGATTTTCTTCGGCACTGCGCTGACCTATTTCAGGCTTGTTTCCTGCACCTCTGCCCTTTGTAAGCTTTGCACCGATTGGTATTCTTGTGGTGGCTTTTGATTTGTTAAGAGCTTTTGCGTCGGTATTGATTGCGATATACTCTATATTATTAACGCCTGAATCGACCATACAGTTGACAGCGTTTCCGCCACCTCCACCGACACCGATGACCTTTATATTTACATCGGGTTCAAGTGCTTCTTCGTAATTGAAATCTGACATTTAAACTCCTCCTATTGCTTTATCCTGAATTTTATATCAAAGATTGATTACACATTAAATACACTTAC